>CAXBKI010000567.1:0-2392 GCA_963975955.1 uncultured Devosia sp. | reverse complement strand
TTCAGCGTGACGGCGCGCTCGGGGCCCTCCCCATCCGGCGGCAGAACCGGATCACGGGTGCCGACATGGGTCTTGCCGCCGCGCACGGCGATGGCGTCCTGCGCCGCGCCGCGGGCACTGCCGACCGGCTGGGCGGCGGGGGCGGGAGGATGCTCCTGCCGGCTGGGAGCGCAGCAACTGCATGTCATGGATGGGCACTTTCGAACTGACTGGTCACATAGGGTTCAGGCTTTGCCTTGCCCAGGTCAGCCTATCGGCTTGCCGGCCTGGTCGAAGCGGTAGAGGCGGTCGGGCTGGGGCGATACCCGCAGCATGGCGCCGCTATTGCGGACCGATGCACCATCCACGCGAACCACAATAGGCTCAGCCTCTCCCATGTCGAGATAGACATAGGAGTCCGCGCCAAGATTTTCGGTGTGAATGACCTTGCCCTCCCAGATGCCATCGGTGGCGACGTCAAGATGTTCGCCACGGATGCCCAGCGTCGCGCAGCCATAAGCCTCTGCCCGTTCCCCGGTCAGGAAGTTCATCTTGGGCGAGCCGATGAAGCCGGCCACAAAGATGCTTTGCGGATTTTCGTAGAGCTCCATGGGCGTTCCGACCTGCTCGACCAGACCGTCGCGCAGCACGCAGATGCGATCGGCCAGGGTCATGGCCTCGACCTGGTCATGGGTCACATAGACCATGGTGACCGCGTCCATCTCCTCGTGCAGCCTGGCGATCTCGATGCGCGTGGCGACCCGCAGGGCGGCGTCGAGATTGGACAGCGGCTCGTCGAACAAAAAGACCTTGGGATCGCGCGTGATGGCCCTTCCGATGGCGACACGCTGGCGCTGCCCGCCCGAGAGCTGCTTGGGCAGGCGGTCGAGATAGGGCCTGATCTGCAGCATGTCGGCGGCCTTTTCGACGCGCCGGCGGATATCCTGCTTGTCGTGGCCTTTTTCGAGCGTCAGGCCGAAGGCCATGTTGTCGTAGACACTCATATGCGGATAGAGCGCGTAGGACTGGAATACCATGGCAATGCCGCGCTTGGCGGGCGCGAGGGCATTGACGCGCCGGCCATCGAAGATCATGTCGCCCGAGGTGATATCCTCAAGGCCCGAAATCAGGCGCAGCAGCGTGGACTTGCCGCAGCCCGAAGGGCCGACAAAGACCATGAACTCGCCCTTCCTGATCTCGAGGTCGATGCCTTTGATGACCTCGACGGCGCCAAAGGACTTTCGCAGGTTTTTCAGTTCAATGGACGCCATGTGGGGTCTCCTCAGGATAGGGCAGCCAGGCCAAGACGCTCGAAAAGCTCGACCGGCGCGCCATAGCCGGCCAGGGTGTCGCGCATCAGGCGGCGCATGCGAAGCGCCTCGTCCGGTGCCTGAGCCAGCAGGTTTTCGGTCTGGCCGGGGTCGGCCGCCCGGTTGAACAGCAGGGGTTCGCTGTCAAGCGGTCGCCGGTCGGCGGGACGATCGACGGTGAAGGGGATCTTCCACTGCGGCGTGTCGACATTGGGCATGAAATAGCCCTGATCGACCGGCTTGTCGGGTGCGACAATGGTGGTGGGCACCATGGAGGAATAAGCGTAGAGCGGCTTGCTGCGGTCTGGCGGCTGGATCAGCGTCCAGTCGCCGTCGGTGCAGCAAAGGCCATTGCCGAAGATGCCGTAGAGCACCGCGTCGCGCCCCTTGCTGCCCGGCTCGGCAATGAGGGGCAGGAGCGACCCCGAATGCGTGCCCGCGGGCAGCGCCATACCCGCCGCGTCCAGCACGGTGCCGAAGATGTCGAGCGTGCTGGTCAGCTCGGTCACCGCGCGGCCATCGGCCTTGTGGCGCGGATCCCAGACCAGCAGCGGAATATTAGCGTGACTGTCGAAATGGGGGAACTGCTTGCCGAAGCCGTGCCGTTCGCCCAGGTCGTGGCCATGATCGGTGGTGACGATGACCATGGTGTCGTCCCACAGCGCCAGCTCATCGAGGGTCTGCATGAACTTGCCGAACCAGTGGTCGGTCATGGTGATCTTGCCGCCATATTGGGAACGGATATAGGCAAGCTCGTGCTGATCGGTGCCGGACAGGAACTGAGCCTGTCGCGCGGCGTCCTGGTAGGGCGGCCAGAGCGTATATTTGTCGCGGTCCGCCCCTTTGCCATACATTGAGGCATAGGGCTCGGGCACGTCGAAGGGTTCGTGCACATCAAAGCACTCGACCTGCAGGAAGAAGGGATTGTCCTGCTTGGGCGCCCTGAGCCAGTCGCAGGCGCCGTTCATTACCTTGGCCGAGAAATAGTCCGTCTCGTCCCTAAACTGGGCGATGTTGGAATAGTAGCGGTGGCCATAGCCGGGGCGCCATTTTTCAATGTTGCGCACCCATTGCGGCAGGTCGGCTTCGGGCAGCAGCGGCTT
>CAXBKI010000566.1:0-2395 GCA_963975955.1 uncultured Devosia sp. | reverse complement strand
GACCCTGCCAATCCGTTCGGCACTGTCGCGCGCATCGCCAACGTCGCTGACCGGATAGCTGGCCAGCAGCTGCAGTTGATCCAGCGGCAGATCGCGGCGGTCGGGGTCGCCAATCAGGACATCGATGCCGGTAGTCTGGCAGCGCTGCAGGAATGGCAGCATGAGCGCGGCGACCTCGGCATTGTAGAACACATCCCCGGCGGCGATCAGGTCGATGTCCCCGGGCGCGGGGCCATCCAGGTCGATATCGCACAGGGTGATGGCAACGCCATTGGCTGCGGCGTTGAGCGCAATGGCGGCTCGCCCATTGGCGTCGATTTCAGCCGCCTGAACCTGTGCGCCTGCCCGCGCCGCCACGATGCCCACCAGCCCCGAGCCGGCGCCGATATCGAGCACATGCTTGCCCGCCACGACCGCCGGATGGGCGGCAAAATGATGCGCCAGCGCCAGCCCGCCGGCCCATTGATAGGCCCAATAAGGCGCTGCATCATCGGGCGTGCTCAGCCGCGACAGCCGGCTGCCGGCATGGGCAGTGTAGAGCCTGATGCCAGGCAGGCCGGGCACGGCCTCGAGCCGCAAGTGGCTGGTGATGAAATCGGCTGAATTCACGCGCTGTTCCGTTTGTTTCGCACCGCCGGGTCAGGGCGGCCATCTTCCGACTTCACATGGAGTGCCTGCAATTGCCTAGCTCAGATCATCCCGCCAGCCGCCTTGTCGTTCTCTCCGGCTGTTCGGGCGGTGGCAAGTCTACGCTGCTCGACGAACTGGCGCGGCGTGGCCATGCCAGCGTGCCCGAACCGGGCCGCCGCATCGTGGCCGAGGAGCTGGCCGGGAGCGGCGCGGCCTTGCCCTGGGTGGATGCCGAGGCCTTTGCGCGGCGCGCCATGGCCATGGCGCAGGCCGATATTGCCGCGGCTGCAGCCCGGTCCGGCTGGGTATTCTTCGATCGCGGCCTGGTGGATGCCGCGGCGGCGCTGGCGCATCTGTGCGGCGTGCCACTGGCCGAGAGCCTGGCAGCGGTCCGCCCCTATCATGACGAGGTTTTCCTGGTGCCGCCATGGCCCGAGATTTATGTGCAGGACGATGCGCGCCAGCATGGGCTGGCAGCGGCCGAGGCCGAGTATGCGCGGCTACTGCTGGCCTATCGGGCGCTGGGCTATCGCGTCACCGTGCTCCCCAGGGTCGGCGTGGCCGAACGGGCCGACATCGTGCTCGCCCGGCTGGGTGCCGGCTAGGGTCGCTGCAGCCCCCTGGCGCTGACATAGGTGCTCATCACATATTGGCTGCAGGTGATGAACAGCCGGTTTCGCCTGGGCCCGCCGAACACCACATTGGAAGTCTTGGCGCCGGTCTTGATGCGGCCCAGCAGCGTGCCGGCGGGATCATAGACATTCACCCCCAGTCCGGCGCTGGTCCAGATATTGCCCTCGGTATCGAGCCGGAAGCCATCGGGCAGGCCGGAGTCGATATCGGCAAAGACTTTCGGATTGCTCAGGCGGGCGCCATCGACGCTGAACTGGCGGATCTGGGCGGGCCAGTCCGGGTCATGGCTCTGGCCGGTGTCGGAGACATAAAGGACAGATTCATCGGGTGAAAAGGCCAGGCCATTTGGCTTGGCGAAATCGTCGGCCACCACACTCAGCGAGCCATCGGCCGGGTCGAAGCGATAGACATAGCAGCCGGCCTGTTCCTGGTCGGATTTATAGCCTTCGTAGTCGCTGAGGATGCCGTAGGGCGGGTCGGTGAACCAGATCGTGCCGTCGGATTTGACCACCACATCATTGGGCGAATTGAGCCGCTTGCCCTCGTAGCTGTCGACCAGCGTGGTGATGGTGCCATCGGGTTCGGTACGCAGCACGGCCCGGGCACCATGGGAGCAGGAGATCAGCCGCCCCTGATGGTCGCGAGTATTGCCGTTGACGAAATTGGACGGGGTGCGGAACGGCGTCACGCCCAGCTCGGGAACCCATTTGAGCATGCGGTTATTGGGGATGTCGCTCCACACCAGATAATTGCCATCGGCAAACCACACCGGTCCTTCCGCCCACAGGCAGCCATCATAGAGCGTTTCGAGCGGCGCATTGCCGATGGTCAGGTCCTTGAAGCGCCTGTCGATGATCTCAAGCGCGTCGCCGCCAATAGTCATGGTGTTCCTCCCGGTTGGCGGCATTTGAGGGGAAAGGTCCGGTGCTGACAAGGCCGTTTTCCCTTTCGGTTGGCGGACAGGTGACGCCACAATCCCCGAACGGCAGCTCGCCCTCGTGCGGGGAGCCAGAAAGGGGGGAATGGTAAACGCCGGCGCCAGCCTTTATCCCCCTTGTCCCCGCGCGAAAAACCGCGCGCATACTTTGCCCATCCCCGCCATCACGCGGCCCCGACGCAGGGTTGGGTGGGG
>CAXBKI010000565.1:0-2397 GCA_963975955.1 uncultured Devosia sp. | reverse complement strand
CCTGCGCATCGGTTTCGCCATGGTCAGCCCGGCGTTCGGAATGGCCGACAATGACATATTGCGCGCCGGTATCGGCAAGCATGCCGGCCGAGATATCCCCGGTATGGGCGCCCTGGGCTTCGGCATGGCAATCCTGTCCACCGCCCAGGATGCCGGCGGTTGCGCCGAGTTGGACCACGTCGGACAGGATGGTTGCCGGTGGGCAGACAACCACAATTGCGCGCGGCGCCGCACCGGTGGTGAGCATGCCGGCCAAGGCCGTCAACTCGTCCAGCGAGCCACGCAATCCGTTCATTTTCCAGTTGCCCGCGATAAGCGGTGAGATCGTGGCGGTCACTGTTTGCTACTCCTGCCTCTTGCACCGGGGCTGGGTTTGCCCTAACCCCGGCTGTCAAAATGGATTACTAATGCCCCGCCGCTATTGCGGTAAAGGCTCCAGTCTCTGAATGGAACGTCCGAAATGCTCGATAGTTTGCGTGGTTTTGCAAAATCCTGGCCCGGCAAGATCATGGGGGCGTTCCTTCTGGTTGGTATAGCCGGATTCGGGATCAACAATGTCGTCGGTGATTTGAACACCAGTACGGTGGCCAGGGTCGGCAATGCAGAGATCAATTCGCGCACTTTCCTGCGGGCCTATCAGCGCCAGCTCAATCAAGTAGCCCAACAGCTTGGTTCGATGCCGACGGCCGAGCAGGCGCTGAATCTGGGTATCCCTTCGATGGTGCTGCAGAATCTGGCGCAGGATGCGGCGCTCGATCAGATGGCGGATAATTTTGGCCTGGGTGTCTCGGATCAGAAGCTGAGCGAGATGCTCCGCGCCGACCCCTCGTTCCAGGGGACACTGGGTACGTTTGATCCCAACAACTTCAGCCTGGTGCTGCGCCAGAGCGGGCTCACCGAGGCTGAATATTTTGAGGACCAGGGCAATGCGTCGCGGCGCGAGCAGTTGATTCTGAGCCTGTTCGGGGACACCAAGCTCACGGACACGGCCTCCCACCTGCTCAATCGCTATGTCGCCGACCAGCGCACGATTGATTACTTCGTGCTGGGTGAGACCAATATCGAAACGCCTGCCGCGCCAACCGAAGACGAGTTGGCGGCCTATCTGAGCGCTCACCAGGAAGACTTCCGCACCGTCGAAACGCGCACGGTGCAGATGCTGCGCCTGTCGCCGGCCGATCTTGCGGCGACCAAGACCATCGACGACGCGGCGATCGCTGCAGAATACGAGCGCACCAAGGCCAGCCTGACCAAACCGGAGCGCCGCACGATCGAGCAGGCAGTTCTCAACCCCGAGCAGGTTGCCGCATTTGAGGCTGGACAGGCGGCAGGCACACCGTTCGAGACACTGTTGAGCGATAGTGGCCTGACCGCAACCGACCTGGGCACCCTGGCCGAGGCCGATATCAATGACGCCAATCTGGCCAAGGCCGCCTTCGGGCTGGCAGCCGGCGACTTTGCCATCATTGACGGGGTAACGGGCAAGCGCGCCGTCCACGTAACGGCCATCGAACCAGGTGGCGTTGCGACGCTTGCCGATGCGCGCGACCAGATTGCCGAGAACCTGGCACGCACCCAGGCACGCAACGAGATTGCCGATGTGCAGGACCAGGTGGAAGAACTGCGGGCCGCGTTCCGCCCTCTCAGCGAGATCGCCGAGCGCTTCGGCCTGAAAGTATACGAAGCCGATGTCACTGCAAGCGGGGCGGAATTGAGCGTCCTGCCTGATCTCTCCAGCGAAGACCAGGGGCGGATCAGCCAGGCCATCTTCAAGGCCGAAGAGGGCCAGCTGACGGCGGCCCTGCCCCTGGCAGGCAGCGGCAACCTCTACTTTGACCTCACAGCGATCGAGCCGGCTCGCGACCAGACGCTTGACGAGGTTCGCGACGCGGTTGCCGCCGCGCTCACTGCAGAACGCACCAATGCTGCCTTGCTGGCCGCCAGCGCGGACGCGGTCGCCAAGCTCGACGCCGGCACGCCTCTTGCCGAAGTGGCCGCCAGCTACAATGTATTTCCGCAGCTGAGCTCCTCGTTTACGCGCTTTGGCGCCACCGATGGCAGCATTGACAGCGTCGTGGCCGAGGCCGCCTTTGCCGGTGATGCATCGCACCATGGTTCGACTGTCAACCAGGAGGGCGAGCACATTGTGTTCCAGGTGGTCGACATGGTTCCGGCAACCGGACCGCTTGAGGAAGGCGCGCAGGCCAGCCTGGAAAATGAAGTGCGCGTGGGCCTCTACAGCGATTTCGTCACGGCGGTTCGTGACGACGCGGGCCTGCGCATCAACCAGCAGGCACTGCAGCAGGTTCTCAGCGCCGCGCAATAGGTTGCGGCCACAGTCAACTCGAACACTGGACACAGATACGATGGGCGACGACGATTTTCAGCGCTTCTCCG
>CAXBKI010000564.1:0-2404 GCA_963975955.1 uncultured Devosia sp. | reverse complement strand
GGCCGGCGCGCCGGGGAAATAGCGCGCCTCGACGGGAGAGAGTTCCCAGGCGGTGAGGCTCTCGCCTCGGGTGATGGACAGTAGTGGCGTCGACATGAACGGGCCTTGATAAATGTGATTAGTTCAACGCGTCGGCCCAATGGGCGTGCTTGCCGGCCTCGACATAGACCATGGGGCGACCTTCGCGGAGGCTGGCCATCCCCACGCCGGCATCCATCATGTGCCTGGCGCCGTATGGCTCGACGCGAAAAACCGTGTAGCCAAAGGCCACCGGCAGAAAAAGCTCGGCACAATCCAGCATCAGCTGGGGTGCATATCGCGCAGCCAGCGCCGCATCCACCTCTGATACGCCAGCGTTCATGCCGTCACTCCGGTCAGCGAGAGCTCCTCGGCGAAATGACAACGCACCTGCCGATCACCGTCGACGCTGCGCAGCGCAGGCACTTCGGTGCCGCAGATCGGCTGGGCATAAGGGCAGCGGGGATGAAAGCTGCAACCGGCCGGCGGGTTGGCCGCGTTGGCGATTTCACCCTTGAGCGGCACGCGTCGGCGCGTGCGGTTGCCGCGCGGGTCCCATCAGCGCCTCGGTATAGGGGTGCAGTGGCGTGGAGAACAGCTTGCCGGTCGGCGCGGTTTCCATCAGGCGGCCGAGATACATTACCCCGACGCGGTCGGAGATGTGCTCGACCATGCCCAGATCATGGGTGATGAACAGATAGGTGAGCCCGAATTTCTCCTGCAGATCCTGCATGAGGTTGATGTTCTGGGCGGCCACGGAAACGTCGAGGGCCGAAACAGCCTCGTCGGCGGCAATGAAGCTGGGATTGAGCGCCAATGCGCGCGCGATGCCGATGCGCTGGCGCTGGCCGCCCGAAAAGGCATGGGGATAGCGCGTAATATATTCGGGACGCAGGCCCACCACCTGGAGCAGTTCAGCCACCCGGTCGCGGATTTCGGCGGGCGTGCCCACGCCATGGATGAGCAGCGGCTCACCCACCAGCTGCAACAGCGTCATGCGCGGGTTGAGCGACGAATAGGGATCCTGAAAGATCATCTGCATCTCGCGCCGCATGGTGCGCATCTGCTTGTCGGTCAGGCTGGACAGATCGGTAATCGAGCCGTCGGCACCGCGGAACAGGATCTGTCCGTCGGTCAGCGAATAGGCGCGCAGCATGAGCCTGGCGACCGTGGACTTGCCGGACCCGGACTCCCCGACCAGGCCGAAGGTCTCGCCGCGCCGGATATCGAGCGAGACATCGTCAATGGCCTTGATGTCCCCGATATGCTTCTTGATCCAGCCGGCGTGGATGGGGAAGTACTTCTTGAGGTTGCGCACCGAGATCAGCACATCCTCGGGCATCTGCAGGCTGCTCACTGCACCATCAGACATGGCTGGACTCCTGGGCAAACTGATCGGCGATGTGGCAACGGGACAGCTGGCTGCCAAAGCGCTTTTCAGGCGGCATCTGCACGTCGCAAAGACCGGCGATCGCATGACTGCAGCGCGGATTGAAGGCACAGCCGGGCGGCACGCTGAACGGATCGGGCACCATGCCGGGGATGGTGGGCAGGCGGCGCCCCTGATCGACGCCCAGGCGCGGGATCGAGCGCAACAGTGCCTGGGTGTAGGGATGCTTGGGCGCGTAGAAGATATCGTCAACCGTGGCCGTCTCGACGATCCGCCCCAGATACATCACCGAGACGCGGTCGGCGATGTCGGCGACCACGCCGAAATTGTGGGTGATGAAGATGATCGCCATGCCGAGCTCTGACTGCAACTGCTTGAGCAGTTCGAGAATCTGCGCTTCGGTGGTGACGTCGAGCGCCGTGGTCGGTTCATCGGCGATCAGCAGGCTGGGGTCGCACGAAATGGCCAGTGCAATCATGGCGCGCTGGCGCATGCCGCCGGAAAGCTGATGCGGATAGGCGTCGACCAGCTCGCCCGGGCGCGGCATCTGCACCTTGGCGAGAAGATCGATGGCGCGTGCGCGGGCGGCAGCGCGGCTGAGCCCCATATGCAATTGCACCGTCCGCATGATCTGGGCGCCGATGGTGTGGACGGGCGAGAGCGCGGTCATGGGCTCCTGGAAGATCATGCCGATATGCTTGCCACGCACCTGGCGGATCGCCCGGCTGTTGCGCGCAAACGAGGACAATTGGAGCGTCTCGTCGCTGTCGAGGCGCATCTGAACGCTGCCACCGGCGTCCACGGCCCGCTTGGGCAGCAGGCGCAGAATGGATCGGGCCGTGATGGATTTGCCCGATCCGCTTTCGCCGACAATGCCAAGCACCTCGCCCTTGTTGACGTGATAAGAGACGCCATCGACGGCCTTCACCAATCCCTCACGCATGGGGAAGTGAACCTGGACATTGTCGACATCGAGCAGCCGCCCCGGCGGCATGG
>CAXBKI010000563.1:0-2431 GCA_963975955.1 uncultured Devosia sp. | reverse complement strand
CGCTGCCCCGGCGCGAGCTTGCCGGGATGCAGCGCGTAGCGGTTTTCGCGGCCGAATTTATTCTCGCTGATCAACCCCGATTGCTTGAGAACACGCAAATGGCGGGAGATGGCGGGGCGGCTGATCTTGAACGCGGCAGCCAGCACATGCACTGGCTGGGGACCGTCGCGCAGCAGTTCTATCAGGCGGCAACGCGTGGGATCTGCGAGGGCGACGAGAATTGCAATGGGTGGCATAACTGTTCCAGCTCGTGTTGCGTGCTGAGTAGGTAACGACAGGGTTACTCGTCAAGAGGCCACCAGGTATGCAACGCTTTGTTCACCAGATACGTTGGTCAACAGTTTACGACGCGCCATGATAGGTTGCGCCGACAATATTCTGGTCACTTCCCTGCGCGAAGGTCGGAACAGGGAGATTGCGGGCATGATAGAGAACAACAAGACATATTCCTGGTGGAGCCGGGAACATCGTCCCTATACGCTTGCCGAAGTGATCGCCGATGGCGTCGTTCACGTGCTGGGGTTGATCGTAGCGATCTCCGCAGGGGCGGTACTGCTGGCATTCGCAATCATGGAAACAGCCCCCGAGCTGCCTGCGCTGGCCCTTTATGTTGGCAGCCTTATCGCCGTGTTGGGCGTTTCGCTGGCCTATAACCTTTGGCCCGTGTCACCGGTCAAAAAGCTGTTGGCCCGCTTTGATCAGGCGGCGATCTTTTTGTTCATGGCCGGCTCGTACACGCCGTTTCTGGCCGTCATCGGCGGTACGACCTCGGGCACATTGATGACCACCTTTGTCTGGGGTGCCTCGCTGATCGGAATTGCGCTCAAACTGATTGTGCCCGAACATTTTGGCAGGCTGGCAATCGCGCTGTACCTGGCGATCGGCTGGAGCGGGATCCTGGTGTTTCAGTCGCTGGCACAGACCCTGCCCAGCTCAACCATGCTGCTGCTGCTGGCCGGCGGGGTCACCTATTCCCTGGGGATCATCTTCCATCTGTGGGAAAAGCTGAAGTTTCAGAATGCCCTTTGGCATGTTTTCGTGGTTTGCGGCGCCAGCTTGCACCTGTGGGCCGTGATCGACTTCATGGTCATCCACCGGGTCTAGTCGAGCGGCGCCCCCACTCTGGGATGCTCCATGGTGTCTCCGGGCTTGAGACCGAGTTTTTCAGACTGCCCTCCGGGAATTTCCAAGACGAACTGAACCGGCACTTCGGACGGGATCGAGGTCGGATCATGTGGCCGGGCATTGGGATGAATGGTCTTGACCACGCCATCGGCGCCAACAAAAATCATATCGCGTGGAATAAAGGTATTGCGCATCCAGAACACGACTTCGCGCTCCTGCTTGAAATCAAACAGCATTCCGGCGTCATCGGCGAGCTCCTGACGAAACATCAGGCCCTCTGCCCTGCTCTCTGGCGTATCGACTACCTCGACTGAGAAGCGGTGATCTCCAGTGGCAGAATGCAGCACCAGCGTACCTTCGTCGCTACAGGCCGATAGCGGCGCAGCGACGGCCAACACAGCCAGCAGCACACCAGCGCGTCGCAGCGCCGATGCCAAGCCCTGGGCAATCAGTTTCATAATGTGTTCCTAGTGCGAGGACGGAGCGTCGCCCCAACCATCAGGCCGGATTTCGGCGACCATAAGGCCCTTTGGGCCATTGCCGTAACGTACCAGCACAAATTGACCCGGTCGCAACTCGGTGATGCCGAAACGGCGCAACGTCTCCATGTGCACGAAGATGTCGGGCGTGCCCTCGCCAGCCGATAGAAAACCGAATCCGCGAATGCGGTTGAACCATTTGACCTCGAGGCGAACCATGCCCGAGGTTGGCTCGACCACGACGTGGGTGCGCGGCGGCGTCATTTGGGCGGGGTGGCGCGCGGTCGACTCATCCATCGACAAAATGCGGAACGCCTGCAATCCACCGGGGCGATTGAGTGCTTCGACGACTATACGGGCCCCTTCATGGGCGCTCTGATATCCGTCGCGGCGCAGACAGGTCACATGCAGAAGAACATCGGGCATGCCGTTGTCAGGAATGATGAAGCCGAAACCCTTGCCGGCGTCGAACCACTTTATGGCGCCAGCAATCTCAATGGTATCGAGTCCGGTCTCGCCGGAATCTCCAGATGCATCGGCGCCCGCCATCGCCCCGCTCTCCTGCAACAAGCCCATGGGCTCATCACCGTCGCTACCCGAATTGGCCCCCATCGTCCCACAGCCCTTTTGTACTCGCCTCGCCGCTGCGAGGTACTCCACAATAGACGCAGTCTGTCCGATTCAACACCGCTTGTTAAGCATGTCTTAGGAATTTGTTGTATCGAGCATTGCTTGCTTGGCTGTCCGCCGCTTGTTAGGCCAGTGGCACGCGCAATAATGATGAGGAGAACGCCATGCAGTACCTGCACACAATGGTTCGTGTCAGC
>CAXBKI010000562.1:0-2442 GCA_963975955.1 uncultured Devosia sp. | reverse complement strand
CGACGCCATCGCCGCCACCGCCGGCCCCGGCCTGATCGGCGGCGTATTAGTGGGGCTGACCACGGCCAAGGCGCTGGCTGCCGCGCTCGACAAGCCGCTGCTCGCCATCAACCACCTCGAAGCGCACGCCCTGACCGCCCGCATGACCGATGGCGTGCAGTTCCCCTATCTCATGCTGCTGGTCTCGGGCGGGCACAGCCAGTTCGTCCTGGTGCGCGGCGTGGGCGACTATGAGCGCTGGGGCACCACGATTGACGATGCGCTGGGCGAGGCTTTCGACAAGGTCGCCAAGCTTTTGACCCTGGGCCATCCCGGTGGGCCGGCCGTGGAAGCCATCGCCCGGCAGGGCAATCCCGACCGCTTCAAATTTCCCCGGCCGCTGCTGCGCGAGGCCAGGCTCGATTTTTCCTTCTCGGGCCTCAAGACCGCCGTGCGTCTGCAGGCCGAAGCCCTGGCGCCACTGAGCGATGCCGACGTCGCCGATATCGCCGCCAGCTTCCAGGCTGCCGTTTCCGAGGTTGTTTCGGTGCGTGCCGGACAGGCGCTGCAGCGCTTCAAGACCCAATTGCCCCAGGCCCGTCCGCAACTGGTGGTGGCCGGCGGCGTGGCGGCCAATCGCGCGATCGCCACGGCCCTGGCCACGGTATGCCAGGCGGCGGGCGCCACCTTGATCGTTCCCCCCATTGCCCTGTGCACCGACAATGGCGCCATGGTCGCCTGGGCCGGCGCGGAACGCTTTGCGCTGGGCGTATCCGACCCGCTCGACGTCACCGCCCGGCCGCGCTGGCCGCTCGACCTCTCCGACATGAAGGTGGCCGCCCATGTCGCATGACACTGTCTGTATCCTTGGCGGCGGCGCCTGGGGAACCGCCCTGGCCCAGGCCGCCGCGATGGCCGGCCGCACCGTCTCGCTGGTCGTCCGCGACGACGCCCAGGCCAGCGAAATCAACGCCGCTCACACCAATGAGCGTGCGCTGGGCCGGCAGATCCTGCATGAGCGCATCGCTGCCAGCCTGATGGCCCGGCCGGCCGACATCTTCATCCTGGCGGTCCCGGCCCAATCGACACGCGCGGCCCTCGCAGGGCTCGAGCCGGCCCTGTTGGCCGGAAGGCCCGTCGTGCTCTCGGCCAAGGGGCTGGAAACCGGCACGCTGGACCGCCAGAGCGAGATCCTGGCCGACATGGCGCCGGACGCCGTGCCCTATGTGCTGTCGGGCCCCAGCTTTGCCGCAGACGTTGCTGCCGGCCGGCCCACCGCCGTGACCCTGGCGGGCGACGACGCGGACCAGACGTCGACCCTGGCGGCCGCTCTGGCGGGCCCGAGCTTTCGTCCCTATGCCAGCGATGACCGCATCGGCGTCGAAATCGCCGGCGCTCTCAAGAACGTCTATGCCCTGGCCTGCGGCGCCGTCGAGGGCGCCGGCCTGGGCGCTTCGGCCCGCTCTGCCCTGATTGCCCGCGCCTTCGCTGAAATGGCCCGCATGGTCTCGGCCATGGGCGGCTCGGCCTCCACGCTCACCGGTCTGGCCGGGCTGGGCGACCTGACACTGACCTGCACCTCGGTACAGTCGCGCAATTATCAATTCGGCATGGCGCTGGGACGGGGCCGATCGGTCGCCCAGATTCTGGCTGACGGCGCCTTGCTGGCCGAGGGTGTCGCCACCACGCCGGTGGCCGATGCGCTGGCCAAGAGCCTTGATGTCGACGCCCCCCTGATTGCTGCCGTGCATGCGGTGCTCAGCGGCCAGGCCACCATTGCCACCGTGGTTGCCGGCCTGATGGCCCGCCCCCTCAAACGCGAAGATTAGGAAGAAACATGCTGTTTGTATTTATCGGCAAGGACCGGCCCGATGGCCTCGAGCAGCGGCTCGCCATCCGGCCCGTTCATCTCGAACACCTCAAGAGCCTGGGCGAAAAGCTGGTCGCTGCCGGCGCGCTGTGGGACGACAATGACAAGCCCGAGGGCTCGGTGATGGTTCTCGAAGCCGAAAGCCTCGCGGCGGCGACGGCCACCTTTGCTGCAGATCCCTTCGTGCAGCAGGGCGTCTTTGCCAGCTGGGAGGTCAAGCGCTGGAACCTGGCCATCGACCACATGGCCACAAGGGGCTGAGTGCAATGGCCTATTGGTTGATGAAATCCGAACCCGATGTTTTCTCGTTTGACGAGATGGTCGCCAAGACCAGGCGCAACGAGGCGGAGGAATGGACCGGGGTGCGCAATTATGCGGCGCGCAACAATATGCGCGCCATGGCAATCGGCGACCAGGCCTTCTTCTACCACTCCAATATCGGCAAGGAGATCGTCGGCATTATCGAGATCGTTGCCTTGGCCCACCCTGACAGCACGGCCGACCTCAATGCCAAGGGCGAAGTGGTCTGGGAGTGTGTCGATGTGGCCGCGGTCAAACCCCTGCCCAAGCCGGTCACCCTGGCCACGGTCAAG
>CAXBKI010000561.1:0-2451 GCA_963975955.1 uncultured Devosia sp. | reverse complement strand
ACCCAGCCGGTCTGCACCGTGGTGTAGCCGAGTTGCTCGAATGCCAGCTGGCTGGCGCGGGCCTCGTGCAGCGGCGCCAGTATGGTCAGCAGATAGAGCGCCAGCACGGCCAGGGCCGTTCCGATCTCCGTGCTGAAAGCGCGCTTGCTGGTCATGATTTTCTCATAGGCCAGCGGCCCGCACTAGGAAAGGGCCGCGTTGTCGCAAGCTCAGAGCGCGGGCACATAGGTTTCGCTGCACAGCGCGATAAAGCTGCGCATGGCCGCCGAAAGCGGCGTGGATTTGCGCCGGGCGACCAGCAATTGCCGCAGGGCCCAGGGTTCGGCCAGCGGGGCGCAGACCAGATCGGTGCCGGCCAGCAGATGCAGGCTCGTGGAGCGCAGGAAGCCGATGCCGAAGCCGGCCTCCACCATGCGCACCAGGGCCGGAAAGCTCTCGACCCGGACGCTCTCGACCAGGGTCTTGTCGGCTGCCCGGGCGGCATCGGCCAACAGGCGGTCGAGCGAGCCGGCATGGTGGATGCCGACAAATGCATGATCGAGCACATCGGCAAAGGCGATGTCCTTGCGCGGCTCGATGCCGGCGGCCAGCGGATGATCGGGCGGCGCCAGCACCCAGACGCGGTCATCCTCGAAGGGCTTGATCTCGAACCGGGTGAAATCGTAATTGTCCGAGACGATGGCGATGTCGGCCCGCCCCTCGTCGAGCGCCAGCAGGGCCTTGGCAGCGCCCATTTCCTGAATGTCCAGATCGATGCCCTGATGGCGGGCGGCATAGCGCGCCAGCAGTTCGGGCAGCCGCCCGGTCAGCGCCGAACTGGTGCAGGCCAGACGCAGGGCGCCGCGCTGGCCGCTGCCAAAATCGGTCATGACGGCATCCAGGTCGGCGATGGCGCGCAACACCACGCGGCAGCCTTCGGCATAGGCCTGGCCGGCCGTGGTGAGCCTGACGCCATGGGCGGAGCGGTCGAACAGCACCACGCCCAGGCGCCCTTCCAGATCCGACACCCGGCGGCTGACCGCCGAGGAGGCGATGCCCTCGCGCTCGGCAGCGCGGCCGATGGAGCCGGTCTCGGCCAGCAATAGAATGAGGCGCGCGGTTACGCTGTCGAACGGTGCCATCTGGTCTCCTTGCCGGCACCATACCGATCCGATTCAGATCAGCAAGAAAATGCCGCGCGCCAGATAGAAAATTCCGATCGCCGTCACGATCAGCCGCGTCCAGTGGCGGAAATGGGCGTCGGTGAGCCGCTGCAGGATCCAGTGGCCTGCGCTGGTGCCGGCGATGGCAAAGGGGGCAGCCAGCGCAACGGCGCCCCATTCGAGGGGCGACAGCACCATGGCGGCCTGCCAGTAAAACACTATCTTGGCGGCGTGCGAGACGACCTGGGTGGCCGCCTTGGTGGCGATCACCACGCGGCGATCCATCTGGGTGCGGATAAAGAAGATATCGACCGTGGGACCCGACACCCCCACCGTCAGGTTGAGCCCGCCGCCAAGCAGGCCGCAGAAGAACGCGTGCAGGGGCTTGCTGGCATCCAGTTCCAGCCAGCTTTTGGGTATCCAGACCAGTATGGGCAGCAGGCCGATGACGATGCAGACGGTGGGCAGGTCGGGCGAATAGCGCACGATGAACAGGATCACCCCTGCCGCCACCAGCCCCAGGCAGATGACGCCCAGGATCTTCCAGTCGATATAGGCGCGCGACAGAAAGGCGCGCGAACCATTGGCCACGATCTGGATGGCGCCCTGCACCGCAATGGCGGTGCCGACCGGCAGAATGGTCAGCAGGATGCCGAGCAGCACCAGCCCGCCGGCCATGCCGAAGACGCCCGAAAGCGCGGCGGTGCCGAACACGGACAGCAGCAATACCACACTCACCCAGATGCCCACGGTCGGTTCCTCATGCCAGGAGCCACTGTCATGACCTGCCGCGCCAAAGCGGGAAAATAGTCGCGCGCCCCGGGGGCAAGCAATTGCGGAATGTCGGCCAGGGGCACGCTCAGCAGATCGTCGCTGCAGGCAAAGATGGCATGGGGCAGGTCCTCGAGCATGAACACCACCGTGTCGCCGGGCTCGAAGCGAACCCCGAGATTGGTCGCAATCAGCGCATCGATGCCGCATTCCGCCTCGCGCTCGGTATCGCTGGTGGATCGATTGGCCCGCACATAGTCGATCAGCGGCTGCCCGGCCTCCCAGGCATAGTCCTGCGGGCTTTCCATCGCGTCAGCCTGGTCCACGGCCGCGCCGTAGTCATTGAGATTGCTGCTCGCCAGCCAATCGCTGAACACCCTGGACAAAGCGAGCGGCGTGCCGGTCCTGACGTCGAAGATGAAATTGGAGCTGTGATTGTTGGGATAGGCGCCGCCGCAATAGGTGCTGCCGGACTCCGTCCAGTCGATCAGTGTCGGGGACAGATAGTGCAGCTCGACAGTCTCGCCGTCATAATCGC
>CAXBKI010000560.1:0-2468 GCA_963975955.1 uncultured Devosia sp. | reverse complement strand
AGCACATTGGGCCGGATCACATTGGCTACTGCCGCATGCAGCACCGCCTGTGGCGCGGCGGGCTGGGCTTGCGCCGACACGGCACCGGCCGACAGCATCACCGCAATCAGTATTGCACGCATTACAGGGATCCCAAGAAACTGAGCAGATCATCACGGCTGGCCTGCGATAGCCCGGCAAAATTGTCACGCGCCGCCTGGGCTTCCCCGCCATGCCACAAAATGGCCTCGGTCAGGTTGCGTGCGCGGCCATCATGGAGGAAAAAACTGTGTCCCGAAACCGTCTCGGTCAGGCCAATTCCCCATAGCGGCGCCGTGCGCCACTCATAGCCGTCCGCCAGCCCCTCGGGCCGGTGATCGGCCAGCCCCGGGCCCATGTCGTGCAGCAGGAAGTCGCCATAGGGCCAGATCAGCTGGAACTGCAGCGCCGGGTTTTCCGCATCCCGGCTGGTGACGAATTTGGGCGTGTGGCAACTGGCGCAGCCGGCCTGGTAGAAGGCCTGCTTGCCGCGCAGCACGGCTGGCGCGTCCACGTCGCGGCGCGCCGGCACGCCCAGCGTCTGGGCGTAAAACGTCACCAGGTCCATCACCGGATCGGGCGCCTCGGAGGGGCCCAGCCGCGCCTGTTCGCCCGTGGGCATCGCCAGGCATGACGGCTGGTTGGGCGTGCAATCGCCATGCGGCGCGTTCACCATGGGGGTGCTGATGCCGATATCGCCGGCAAAGGCTGCTGCCGACTGGCTGGCAATGCTCGCCTTGCCAGCCTTCCAGCCGAACCGCCCCAGCATCACCGACTGGCTGACCGGCTCTATCGTCCAGTTGGCGCGGCCCGCAATGCCGTCGCCATCGGCGTCTTCAGGGTCGGCATGGGCGAGAATGTCCTCGGCCGGCACTGCCTCAATCAGCCCCAGCCCGATCATCGGATTGGCCAGCCGGGGCGACAGCATCACATCGTCCGCCATCGGCCCGTAGTTGAGATCGGCCACCGAATAGGCCGGGGCGCGCAGTGTCACGACCGTGCCGTCGCCCAGAGTCACCGGCAGATCCGTATAGTCGATCACCATCCGGCCTTCCGCCGGCAGTCCCGGCACGGCAAAATCCTGCAGCTGGCCGCCATAGGTGGGGTCGCCCACCACCTCCTGGTCGGTCACCCCGTCAATGGTGACACGCGTATCATGCTCCCCCGGCGGCACCGAGAGCCGCAGAAACATCGACACATTCTCCGCCTGTCCCTCAAAGGGCGGATGGCCGCGGCCATCCTTGAGATGGCAGCTCTGGCAGCCGCGCGCATTGAACAGCGGCCCCAGCCCGTCCGAAGCCTGGGTCGAACTGGGCGAACTCACCCAGATCTTGCGGAACAGGGCATTGCCCAGCTTGAACTGCTCTTCCTGCTCAAAGCTGAGATTGGAAAGGAAATGGCTGAAGGAGTCGGCATTGGGCGCAAATGTCGTGGTGCCCTTGCCCGCCGGCCGGTTCTCCGACGCCTCGGGCCTGGAAAAATCGGTCGTCGGTGCAGTGACCCGGGCCACCCGCGCCAGATCCTCGGGCGTCAGGTCACCCCGCACCGCGCCTTCCTGCCCCATGGCAAGACCGGCGCCGAGCAGGGCGACAAGAGCAACGGCAAGGCTGGTTTTCATGATGCTGCTCTATCGCCCTTGCGCCTGATCCACCATCGCGATGGGATTCCGGCGCAAACCGAACCCACCCAAAGCCATCGCCCACGGACCGCCCGCCCCGGCCTTGCTGCCCCTGGCAGCTTACTGGAATACAGCGTCCGGATTGCTCAGGCTATCGCTATCCTCGATGGTCACCGCATCGCCCAGATTGAGCAGTGCCACCGCCCGCTCGATCCCGCGCGTCTGGGCGATCAGCCCGTCGATGGCCGCCTGCACCACGGCATTGCCCTCGGTATTGCCTTCGCCGATCTGCTGGTCATAGGCCTCGCCGCCTTCGGCCCGCTCAGCCATGACTTCCATCTTGGCGACGGTGTCGGCCAGCAGCGCCTGGATTTCCCCGTCCAGCGCGGCATCCTTGTCGGCGATGACCTGGGCCAGCGATGGCCCCTCGATCACCGTGCCGTCCACGCGGGTATATTTGCCCAGATAGACGTTCTGGATGCCCACCGCATCATTGAGATGGGACACATGGGTATTGTCCGAGAAGCAGTCATGCTCTTCCTCGGGGTCATGCAGCAGCAGGCCCAGCTTCATGCGCTCGCCGGCCACTTCGCCAAAGCTCAGTGAGCCCATGCCGGTCAGGATTGCCGAAATGCCGAGCTCGGGCAGCGCCGCACGGGCGGCGCCATCGGCGGTCCAGTTGGCCACCATCTCTTCGAGATCGGCCACCAGCAGGCTCGACGCCGCCTTGAGATAGGCAGCGCGGCGATCGGCATGCTCGGCCGTCGAGTAATTGGTATAGGGCCGTTCGCCCGCCCCCGGCCCGGTGCCGTTCAGGTCCTGCCCCCAGAGC
>CAXBKI010000559.1:0-2484 GCA_963975955.1 uncultured Devosia sp. | reverse complement strand
TCGGTCAGCCGGTCAATCTTTGCCCTGGTCAACGACATGGACCGCGCCTATTTCGGCACGGGACGCCCCGAGCAGGACCAGTTCGGCTATATCGAACCGGAAAAGCGCGCCGTGTTTGGCCGCGGCTATACCGCCGAGCCCGATGCCCTGGTCAAGATGCTGGCCCAGGACGAGGCCATCGCCGAAGCCGATACCCTGCTGCTGACCGTCCCCAACCAGCTGGGCGTGGACTACAATGCCCATGTCATCCAATCCATCCTTACCCATGTGGCGCCGGCGCTCGGCTGGCGCTGATCAGGGCAGGCGATAGGGCGAACCGGCGCAATTGCTCGCCGCCCAATAGGCATTGACCGGCGTGAACCGGCCGGTCGCCAATTGTTCGACATGGGCGGCAAAGGCCATGGCCTGACACTCGTCACGCCCGGCCACCGCATGCACCATTTCGTGCAGGATGGTCAGCGCCCGCAGCGCATCGGCACCCGGGTCGAAAAACTGCGGGCAGAGCACGAAGCCGACCGCGCCATCCTCGGGCGGAATCCGCACGAAAGCGGCGAACTGGCGGCATGAACCGCTGTTTTTGGCCCGGATCTCCATGGCCAGCCGCGTTCGCCCCTGCCAGGCGCCGCCGGTAAAGGAACCCTGCTCCAGCGCAGCGCGATAGGCGGCGATATCGACGTCAAACAGCGTGCTGCCCAGCGCCGGCAGGGCGGCTTCAAACTGCCCGGTGGCCTGGGCAATGGCGCGATCGAGCAGCGCCCGGTC
This sequence comes from uncultured Devosia sp., assembly GCA_963975955.1. GTDB lineage: Bacteria > Pseudomonadota > Alphaproteobacteria > Rhizobiales > Devosiaceae > Devosia. The sequence continues at coordinate 1,722 of CAXBKI010000559.1, read as the reverse complement.
ATCGGCGCGCGCCGGGCCGGACAACAGGCACAGGGCCAGGGCCAAAAGGGCCGGACGCAGGCCTGCCATGGCTAGTTCCGGACCGGCCGCAGCACATTGCGGATAGCAAAGCTCGACTGGATCCGGGTGACGCTGGGCAGGCGCGACAGCACTTCGGTGTGCAGCCGTTCATAGTCGGCCACGCTGGCCGCCTCCACCCGCACCAGATAATCGCTCAACCCGGCCATCAGATAGCATTCGCGCACCTCGGCGCAGCCCCGCAAGGCCTGCTCGAAGCGGCGCAGCACGTCATCGGTCTGGCGCTCGAGCGTGATCTGCACGATGGCAACGATGGTGTCGCCCGGCACCGGCTCGTCGATGATGGCGGTATAGCCCCGGATCACGCCGCTGCTTTCCAGCTCGCGCATCCGCCGCAGACAGGCGGAGGGCGAGAGCCCCACCGCCTCGGCCAGGCTGGCATTGCTGATGCGGCCATCGCGCCGCAATTGGGTGACGATTGCCTGATCCATCCGGTCCATATCGAACAACTTTCCACCAGAACGCCGCATAATCATGCGCATATCCGATATCGGCGCAATTATCGAGCAACAAAGCGAAGGACATTTCATCGCATCTGCGCCAGAATTAAGGCCTGATGCCGGGCCAGCAGCGGCGCGGTCGGTCTGATGGGTGGCAAGCATGCGGGTTATCGTTCTGGGCGGCGGCGTGATCGGGGTGACGACGGCCTATTATCTGGCCAGGGCGGGTCATGCGGTCACCGTGCTGGAACGCGAGTCGGCGGTGGCGCTGGAAACCAGCTTCGCCAATGCCGGACAGATCTCGCCGGGCTATTCATCGCCCTGGGCCGCCCCCGGCGTGCCGCGCAAGGCACTCAAATGGCTGTTCATGGAACACGCCCCGCTGATCATCCAGCCCTATATGGACCTCGCCACCATTCGCTGGTGCCTGTCGATCCTGCGCAACTGCACGCTGTCGCGGTACCAGATCAACAAGTCGCGCATGGTGCGGCTGGCCGAATACAGCCGCGACCAGCTCAAGGCGCTGCGCGCCGAGACCGGCATAAGCTATGATCATCGCACCCAGGGCACGCTGCAGCTGTTCCGCACGCACAAGCAGGTCGAGGGCGCCCACAAGGATACCGAGGTGCTGGCCGCCGATGGCGTGGCGTTTGAGGTGCTCGACGCTGCCGGCTGCGTCGCGGCAGAGCCTGGCCTGGCCGGCGCGCGCGACCGCATTGCCGGCGGGCTGCGCCTGCCGCATGACGAAACCGGCGACTGCTTCATCTTTACCAGCAAGCTGGCCGAGCAGGCCCGGCAACTGGGCGTCGATTTCCGTTTCAACGTGACAATCGATGGGCTGGTCACCGAGGGTGGCAAGGTGCGGGCGGTGCGCACCGATATCGGCGAGCTGGAGGCCGACGTCTTTGTGGGGGCGCTTGGCAGCTACACCCCCGCCATGGTCAGGCCGCTCGGACTGGACGTGCCGGTCTATCCGGTCAAGGGCTATTCGATCACCGTGCCGATCACCGACGCCAGCCGCGCCCCGGTCTCCACCGTTCTGGACGAAAGCTACAAGGTCGCCGTCACCCGCCTGGGCGACCGCATCCGCGTTGGCGGCATGGCCGAAATCGCCGGCTTTGATACCCGCCTGCACGAGCGTCGCCGCAGGACGCTCGAACACGTCGTCACCGATCTCTACCAAGGGGCCGGCGATGTCAGCCGC
>CAXBKI010000558.1:0-2486 GCA_963975955.1 uncultured Devosia sp. | reverse complement strand
CGCGGCATCGCCGCACAGGACCAGCGCTACGTCGTGGGCCGGGTTGATGGCGTGGCCGTTGCCCTGCTGCCGCTGCATCGCAAGCGCGTCTATGGCCTGCCTGTCATGACCTGGTTTCCGGGCGCCAATGCGGGATGCTACGCGCCCGTGGCCGACCATGACCGGCTTGCCGCGCTCGGCGCGGAGGGCCGCAGGGCCCTGTGGGCGGCCATGACGGGAGCGCTGAGCGGCGCCGACGTGGTGTATCTGCGCTCGATTCCAACGTCGGTCGGCGGGCATGAAGGCCTGTTCGACGAGCTGGGCAGCTCGCTGGCAGTGGAGACACTGTACCGTTCGCAATATGACAGCTGGGAGGCGTGCGACCGCCTGCAGCGCAGCAAGTCGCGGCGCAAGCATGACCGGCAACAGGGCGACCGGCTGACCGCCATGGGCGAGGTCAGCTTTGAAGAAATCCGCAATGGCGGCGATACCGGTGCGGCCATCGAAACGATGTTTCGCCAGCGCTCGGCCCGCTTCAAGGCGATGGGAATCCGCGACACCTTCGTGGCAGACCGGCTGATCGGCTTCTACCACGACACGGTGGCAGCCGATTCCGGAATCGATGTGCGGCTGCATGTGTTGCGCCTGAACGGCGATATCGTCGCGGTCCGCTACAATATCGTGCACAATGACCGCATGTTCTGCCTGATCTCGTCGATGAGCGACGATCCGGCGATCCAGCAGGGCTCACCGGGCAAGCAGTGCCTGTTGCGCGTGATGCAGACGGTGTTTGACCAGGGCATTGCCGTGTTCGACATGGGCAGTGGCTTTACCGACGAGAAGCGGCACTGGTGCAATGTGCAGATGCCGCTGCGCCAGCATTATATCGGGCTGAACTGGCAGGGTGCCCTTATCGTGCGTGCGCACCAGACGTTCCAGAAAGCCCGGGCCCGGATCAAGGCCAACAAGCAGCTCAAGTCGGCGTTTCGCATGGCGCGGCAACTGGTGGACCGGCTGAGTGGTGCGGCGCGGCCAAATTCGTCCGCCGACAGGTCGGAATAGGCCGTCAGAGCAGCTTGAGGCCGCGCAGCGAGGCGTGGCCGGTTTTGCCAATGATTATGTGATCATGCACCGTGATGCCCAGCGGCCTGGCGATGTCGTTGATCTCCTTGGTCATGCGCACGTCTGCCGAGGACGGCGCGGGATCGCCCGAGGGGTGGTTGTGCACCAGGATCAAGGCGGTGGCCGATAATTCCAGGGTTCGCCGGATCACTTCGCGCGGATAGACCGGGGTGTGGTCGACGGTGCCGGTCTGCTGCACCTCATCGGCAATCAGCCGGTTTTTCTTGTCCAGAAACAGGATGCGGAACTGCTCGATGCTCTGATAGGCCATCTGGCTGGCGCAATAGTCGATCAGCTGCGACCAGGACGAGAGGATGGGCTGGGTGGCATCGATCCTGTCGCGTCCAAACCGCGCCGCCACAGCCTGGATCACCTTGACATGGGCAATGGTCGTGGGCCCCAGGCCCTTGATCTTTGCCAGGCGCGCCTGGCTGGCGTTGAAGACGCCCGAAAACGAGCCGAACTCGCGCAGCAGGGTCTTGGCCAATGCCTTGGTGTCGCGCCGCGGGATGGCCAGCTGCAGGGCAAGCTCAAGCAGTTCGTAATCCTCAAGCGCGTCGCCGCCGACCTTGAGGAAGCGTTCGCGCACGCGCTGGCGATGACCGGCATGGTCATCGGCGGCAGCGTCTGACGCTGGGAAACCGGCCTCGGAGAATTCATCGGGCCGGCCGCTCATCATGCCGCCCGTGCAGCCAGGGGATTGAACAGGCCGCCGGGCGAGAGGGTGAAGACCTCGCAGCCGGTTTCGGTAATGCCGATGGAGTGTTCGCACTGCGCCGACAGCGTGCGGTCGCGGGTGACCGCGGTCCAGCCATCGGAGAGGATTTTGACGTCGGGGCGACCCAGATTGATCATGGGCTCGATGGTGAAGATCATGCCCGGCTTGAGCGGGGCGCCCGTGCCGGGCTTGCCGAAATGCAGGATATTGGGCTCATCGTGAAACAGCTTGCCCACGCCATGCCCGACAAAGTCACGCACCACGCTCATGCGCTCGGCCTCGGCCAGCACCTGGATGGCCGCCCCGATATCGCCGGTGGTGTTGCCCGGCCGGGCGGCAGCAAGGCCGGCCTCGAGGCTGGCATAGGTCACCTCGATCAGGCGCTCGGCCTTGCGAGAGATTTCTCCCACCGGATACATGCGGCTGGTGTCGCCGTGCCAGCCATCCACGATCAGGGTCAGGTCGATATTGACGATGTCGCCTTCGCGCAGCGCCCGATCGTCGGGAATGCCATGGCAGACGACATGGTTGATCGAGGTGCAGAGCGAGTGGCGATAGCCTTTGTAGAACAAGGTCGCCGGCACGGCGCCGTTGTCGCGGGCGAATTCATAGGCGATCTTGTCGATGGTTGCCGTAGACACGCCGGGCTCGACATATTCGGTCAGGA
>CAXBKI010000557.1:0-2493 GCA_963975955.1 uncultured Devosia sp. | reverse complement strand
CCGCATGGCCTGGCACAGTGCCGGCACCTATCGCATCACCGATGGCCGTGGCGGCGCCGGCGCCGGACAACAGCGTTTCGCGCCGCTCAACAGCTGGCCCGACAATGCCAATCTGGACAAGGCGCGCCGCCTGATCTGGCCGATCAAGCAGAAATACGGCAACAAGATTTCCTGGGCCGACCTGATGGTGCTCACGGGCAATGTCGCGCTCGAATCGATGGGTTTCAAAACCTTCGGCTTTGCCGGCGGCCGCGCCGATGTGTGGGAACCCGAGGAGCTCTATTGGGGTCCCGAGGGGACCTGGCTGGGCGACGAGCGCTATAGCGGCGAGCGCGAGCTCGATGAGCGGCTCGGCGCCGTGCAGATGGGCCTGATCTACGTCAATCCCGAAGGCCCCAACGGCAATCCCGACCCGCTGGCCTCGGCGCGCGACATCCGCGAGACCTTTGCCCGCATGGCCATGAATGACGAGGAAACCGTGGCGCTGATCGCCGGCGGCCACACCTTCGGCAAGACCCATGGTGCGGGCGATCCGTCGCTGATCGGCCCCGAGCCGGAAGGCACCGATGTCGAGAACCAGGGCCTTGGCTGGATTTCCACCCATGGTTCAGGCTTTGGTGCCGACGCGATCACCGGTGGCCCGGAAGTGACCTGGACGCAGACGCCGACGCGCTGGAGCAACCACTTCTTCGACAATCTGTTCAAGTTCGAATGGGAACTGAGCCAGAGTCCGGCCGGCGCCAAGCAGTGGGTGGCAAAGAATGCCGAGCCATCCGTGCCCGACGCGTTTGATCCGGCCAAGAAGAAGCTGCCGACCATGCTGACCAGCGATCTGGCGCTGCGGTTCGATCCGATCTACGGGCCGATTTCGCGCCGGTTCTACGAGAATCCCGACCAGTTCGCCGATGCCTTTGCCCGCGCCTGGTTCAAGCTCACGCACCGCGACATGGGTCCCAAGGTGCGCTATCTCGGGCCCGAAGTGCCGGCTGAAGAGCTGATCTGGCAGGACCCGATTCCGGCCGTGGACCACCCGCTGGTCGACGCCCACGATATCGCCGGCCTGAAGACGACGATCCTGGAGAGCGGCCTGACCATCGCCGAGCTGGTTTCCACGGCCTGGGCTTCGGCATCGACGTTCCGCGGTTCGGACAAGCGGGGCGGGGCCAATGGTGCCCGTATCCGCCTGGCGCCGCAGAAGGACTGGGAGGTCAACCAGCCCGAACAGCTCGCCCGGGTGCTCGATACGCTCGGCGGCATCCAGGAGGCATTCAACGCGGCCCAGGGTGGCGCCAAGAAGATTTCGCTGGCCGATCTGATCGTGCTGGCGGGCGCCGCCGCGATCGAAAAGGCCGCCCGGGCCGGCGGCATCGCCATGGACGTGCCATTCACGCCCGGTCGCATGGATGCCAGCGCGGAGCAGACCGATGCGGCCTCGTTCGAGGCGCTCAAGCCGCGGGCCGATGGTTTCCGCAATTATCTGAGCGGCCGGCAGTTCATGCAGCCCGAAGAGGCGCTGGTGGACAAGGCGCAATTGCTGCGGCTGACCGCGCCCGAGATGACGGTGCTGGTCGGCGGCCTGCGGGTGCTCGGCGCCAATTACGGCAATACGAAGCATGGCGTATTCACCGACAGCCCGGGTGCGCTGACCAATGACTTCTTCCTCAACCTGCTCGACATGGACACCAAGTGGAGCCCATCGGCGGATGCCGAGGGCATCTATGAGGGGCGTGACCGGGTCAGTGGCGAGACCAGATGGACGGCAACCCGTGTCGACCTGATCTTTGGCTCGCATTCCCAGCTGCGCGCCGTGGCCGAGATCTACGGGCAGTTCGATGCGCAGGAGAAGTTCGTCAGGGATTTCATAGCCGCCTGGAGCAAGGTGATGGAAGCCGATCGCTTCACCCGCTAGGTCCGTCCAGGGATCGGCGCAGGCCGCAGGCCGGCCATGATCGAGCAAAGGCGCTCCGGGTTCATCCCCCGGGGCGCTTTGACATTTTCCAATCCATCAAATTTGAATCAATTGCCCAGGCGCACGTTCAGCGCCTGAAAGATTGTAGCGGTTCATCGTACAAGCCCAAGTTACGGCAGAAGCCGGGAGTATGACGATGAACGAACTTGACCAGGGACAGCGGGCATTTTCCAGTTTTCGCGTACTCAATGGCGAAGGCAGCGGTTCTGAACGCGAGCAATTGTTTCGCAACATGGCCGAGCTCTTCACCTATGTGTCGGATCGCTGCGATGACGAGCAGGTGGCGCAATATGACGAGGTGCTGTGCCAGCTTGCCGAATTCGTCGAGGTTGAGGCCAGGGCGCATGTGGCCACGCTGCTCTCGCAGCTCGACCGGGCGCCCGGCACCGTCGTGGTCAAGCTGGCCAATGACGATATCGAAGTCGCCAAGCCATTGCTGCAGTTCTCCAAGGTGCTGTCGGACGATGATCTGATCGACATCATCACCCATCAGAGCGAGCAGCACCGCGAGGCCATCGCCAGCC
>CAXBKI010000556.1:0-2502 GCA_963975955.1 uncultured Devosia sp. | reverse complement strand
CGGCGGTGCGGATGGCGGCAATGCGGGGGCCATAGGTGGCCTGGTCGTTGCCGCCATAGACCGAGGAGCCGGCGACAAAGACATTGGCGCCGGCTTCGGCGACGGCACGGGCATTGTCCGGAGTGATGCCGCCATCGACCTCAAGATCGACGGGGCGCTCGCCGATCAGCGCGCGGGCCTGGCGCAACTTGTTGAGGGCCTCGGGAATGAAGCTCTGCCCGCCAAAGCCGGGGTTGACCGACATCACCAGCAGCAGGTCGATATCGTCGATGACATGGGCGAGGGCCGAAACGGGGGTGGCCGGATTGATGGCGACGCCGGCCTTCTTGCCCTCGGCGCGGATGGCCTGGAGGCTGCGGTGCAGATGCGGACCGGCTTCGGCGTGGACGGTGATGATGTCGGCGCCGGCCTTGGCAAAGGCGGGGATATAGAGGTCGACCGGGGCGATCATGAGGTGGACGTCAAAGGGCTTGCTGGTGATCTTGCGGATCGAGGCCATGACCAGCGGGCCGAAGCTGATATTGGGCACGAAATGGCCGTCCATGACGTCGACATGGATGTAGTCGGCCCCGGCGGCGGCAATGGCGGCGACTTCCTCGCCCAGGCGGCTGAAATCGGCCGAGAGGATGGATGGGGCGATGCGGATCGGTCGCGTGGTCATGGCAGCAATACCTCAGGCGCGAAAAGCAGGCCAGGCGCGGCGGACAGCAGGCGGCTGCCCGAAACCGGCAATTGAACGTGAACGAGGCTGGAATATAGCGGGCAGGGGGCGAGGGCAAGGGGCGCGGCCACGGCGCGGGCACGGCGGGGCGCTGGATTGCCCGAGGGCGGGAAAGTGCTGGCGGCTAGGGGCGCGGGGGCTTGAGCGCCAGGATTTGGGCCGGCAAGGCGTCGAAATCATAGGGCTTGGGCAGAAAATCGACCGTCAGCTCGGGCGGGGGCGTGCTGCCGCCCGAGGTGACCAGCACGGCAATGTCGGGCTCGCCATTGATGACGCGGGCCGCCAGATCCAGCCCGTTGAGGATCCCTGGCATGTCGATGTCGGTAAAGACCACGTCGATGGCGGGCTCGCGTGCCAGGATGCGCAGGGCCTCTTCGGCGCTGCCGGCCTGATGCACGAGGAAGCCGCTGTCATCGAGAATTTCTGCGGTGGCGATGCGCAGCAGCACCTCGTCCTCCACGACCAATACGGCAAGCTTGACTTCGTCCATGTTGCCCCCAACGGGCCAGGGCGTGAAAGCACACTGTATTGGTCCGATATGGTGCTCAACAAGCTCGCGACCCAATTCGTTCCGCACTGGAGTAGATCGCGATGGCCGTGGAGGAGACGTTCGGCCCGGGGCCGAGACGCCATGCCTGCCTCGAGCGGCAGGGCCTGTCGCCTTCACATCCTGGCGATGCGACACCGCGCGCATTGCTTTGACGCGCTGAAGGGGTAGAACTTCCCCCGCAAACGGGAGCGTCGATCGCGTGGAATTTTCTTTGCCATTGGTGTTCGGCGCAGGCGTGCTGAGCTTTCTGTCACCCTGCGTGCTGCCGCTGGTGCCGCCCTATCTCACCTATATGAGCGGAGCGAGCTTCGACCAGCTGCGCGATGAGGGGACTACCGCCGGTGCGCTGCAGCGCCGGGTGGCCTTCACCTCGCTGTTCTTTATTCTCGGTTTCACGGTGGTGTTCGTCACGCTGGGCGCCACGGCGACCGCCTTTGGCCAGGCATTCCGACAGGCGCTGCCGATCCTGACGCCGGTCGCCGGCGTGCTGATCATCGCGATGGGCCTGCATTTCCTGGGCGTCTATCGCATCGGCCTGCTGGACCGGCAGATCCGGCATCAGGGCCCGGGCGTGGCCAGCGGGCCGATGGGCGGGTTTCTGCTCGGACTGGCCTTCGCCATTGGCTGGACCCCGTGCATCGGCCCGGTGCTGGCCGCGGTGCTGAGCGTGGCGGCGAGCAAGAGCACTGCCTGGGAAGGGGCGGGGCTGCTGGGGCTGTATTCGCTGGGGCTGGGCGTGCCGTTTTTTCTGGCTGGGATCGCCGTGGGCCCGTTCCTCGCGTTCTTCCAGGGCTTCAAGCGCCATCTGCACACGGTGGAGCGCGTGATGGGCGGCTTGCTGGTGCTCACGGGCATCTTGTTCCTGACGGGCAATTTTACCCGGCTTTCCTATTGGTTCCTCGAAACATTCCCCGCCCTGGCCAATTTTGGCTGAGCGGTAATGTTCGCTTAACCGTGGTCACAAAAGCGTGAGTTTTCGGAGCCGAGTTCAGGCCTGGTTTACCCATGGCCTGCAACAGTGGGGCCATGAGCGGAACCCTGATGCCAGCGCTGGACCCGTCGACCCTGAACGCCCCCGATGTGGCCGGTGTGCGGGAGGCAAGGGTGTTATCCCCGGACGCCATCAGCGTTTCGGTCAGCCATGATATCGCCGAGGTCGAGGCCGTCTGGCGCGCGCTGACGCTCAAGGCAATTGAATCGCCGGGGCAGAGCTTCGATTTCATTCGCCTCT
>CAXBKI010000555.1:0-2503 GCA_963975955.1 uncultured Devosia sp. | reverse complement strand
GCAGGATCAGGATGGCTGCCGTCACGTCCCAGGGATTGACGCCGAAGCCGGTGGCCGCGTCGCACCAGCCGGCCGCGACGTGGCACAGGGTCAGCGCCGCGCTGCCGGGTCGGCGCAGGGTGGAGAAGGCTTCGGCAAGGGTGCCGAAATCCTCGAGGGCGGCCTGCTTGCCGTCCAGCCGGAAGTCGCGTGCGACGGGGTATCCGGTAATCAGGGTGGCATGGGCCTCGTCCGGGACGGCGCTGGAGCGGACCGCCTCGCCATTGAGCCAGACGCCTGAGAGGTCGGCGGCAAAAACATGCTCGGCAATGGGGTCATAGACCACCCCGGCGACGATCTCGCCGTCGATCACCGCACCGATCGATACGCACCAGAAGGCCAGGCCCCGGGCAAAATTGGAGGTGCCGTCAATGGGATCGACATACCATTTCACCCGGCCCGAGCCGACGCTGCCGCCTTCCTCGCCCAACAGGGCCGAGTCCGGGGCCGCCGCCAGGATGAAATCGCGGATTGTGGCTTCGCTCTGCTTGTCGTGGATCGTCACCACGTCGTGCAGGTCCACCTTGTAGTCGACGCGCATTGCCGAGCGAAAGGCCGCCCGCAGCGGCCCGCCCACGCTGAGCGCGGCCTCCCGGGCGATCTGCATGAGGGCGGTCGATTCCGCGCGACGATCCGCAGCTTCGGTCAGGCTAGTCGAACTCATGGGCGTTTCCGGTGTGATCGGGGACAGGACGAGCCATGCGGCCGACCGGCGCGAGCCGGCCGGCGCAGGCGCTATTTGGAGTAGTTGACGGTCCAGAAGTCCTGCCAGTCCTGGCGGGCATCCCAGTCATCGAGCCCGGTCGTGGCATCGTAGGGGAACAGCGCGTCGAGGTGCCTGGCGAGGCCGGAGGGCTCGTCGGCGGGAATCCCGACATCGGCATTTGTGGAGATCTTGCCGTCCGCCACCTGCGGCGCAATGCCTTCTTCGGTCAGGATATAGTGCACGAACAGCCGCGCCGCGTTCGGGCTGTCGGTCTTGGTGGAGATCAGCGCCAGCTTGGTATAGGTCCAGCCGACCCAGGGCGTCATGTCGGCGCACAGGCCGAGCTTATACCCCTTGTCCTGGTTATCACGGAATTTTGCCGAGCTGAGCATGCCGAAGAACGGTTCGGCCTGGCCGGGCGCGCCGACTGCCTCGGAAACCGGATCGTCGCCATCGGTGACCAGCGGTGCATTGGCGCCGAATGCCTTGATCCACTGCCTGGTCGCACTTTCGCTGCTGGTATCGAGATCGCTGCCGAACTGTGCCTTGTAGGCCGCCGCCAATGCGGCATCGCCATGGTCCTGCATCTGGTTGAACCAGTCGGTATAGGTCCCCTTGGTCAATGGATCGACGAAGGCGACCTTGGCGCGCCATTCGGGCTGGGTAAGCTGCCAGATATTGCTGACCGGGCAGCTGTCATGGACTTCGGTATTGTAGGCCCAGACATTGGCATTGGTGGAAATGGCCAGCGGATCGCGAAACCCCGGGGCGATCTTGTCGGCCATGTCGGCCGGCAGCCAGCTCTCGACAAAGCCATTGGGCAATAGCTGCGCCAGCGCGGCCGGGGCGTCGGTGATCAGCGCCACGTCGCCAATGATGTTGTCGGCCTGGCTCTCGCGAATGATCATCTCGAGCTGGCTATTGGCCGACACCTTCTGGCCGATCGCCTTGACGCCATATTTGGCCTCGAAATTGGCAGCCATGTCGATGATCTTGCCGGTGCTGTCATAGATGGTGATCGCCGGCTCCGCCTTTGCGGCAGCGATCAGCGCATCCAGGTCAAGCGACTGGGCAAGGGCTGATGTGGTGAGCAGCGCCAGCATCGAAGCCATGCCCAACCCGGCGGTATGTAGTGATTTCATGTCCCTCTCCTCCAGACAGATGGACGCGCCAGGCGCCCGGGATGGCACAGCACCGCTTGGATCAGTTTGTCTGATACGTTGTCCGGGCAAGCCAATGTGAAATTGTTGTCATTCTTTGCACTGCTGTGCAACCCCGGTGGGCTATATTTTTTAACGCTAAATTCAGCACATCGCCGGCCATGACCGGCATCGGCGCAATGGCGTGCATCACAGTGATCCTGGAAACCGCCCTCCCCCGGTCAACGCGCTCCGGCGCCACCGGCCCCGCAGCCAGGCGCGCTGCGGGGCCGGCCCGGTGGCCGCTCGGGCATTGCCGGTCCGTCCGGTCAGGTCCGCAGCACCCGGTAGATCGCCGGGATCACCAGCACGGTGAGCAGCGTCGAGGAGGCCAGCCCGAACAGCAGGGAAATCGCCAGTCCCTGAAAGATCGGATCGGTCAGGATCACGGCGGCCCCGATCATCGCGGCCAGGGCGGTGAGCAGGATGGGCTTGAAACGGATCGCCCCGGCTTCGATGAGGACCTCGGTCAGCGGCCGGTCCGGGCTGGCGGTATTGCGCACGAAATCCACCAGCAGGATGGAATTGCGCACGATGATGCCGGCCAGCGCAATGAAAC
>CAXBKI010000554.1:0-2506 GCA_963975955.1 uncultured Devosia sp. | reverse complement strand
AGAGCTTTTGCTTCCCAAGCAAGTGACGAGGGTTCGATTCCCTTCACCCGCTCCAGCCCTTCGATATGTGTCGCAAGCCCTGAGGGTTTGTATTGTCCGGAATAGTCCTGGACGCTCCTGCGACCGATTGCCGTTGGCAACCAGTTCGGGTCAGAGCCGTCCTTGTATCGGGCGTTTCAGCCTGCCGCCGCCACATCGCAGAAGACCATGACATTGGGATGGCCTTGCAACGCTGATGCAGGGCAGTCTGCTGATTGTGGCATGTGGAAGGCGGTTTGCAGGGCCGCTTTTTTGGCGCTTCCTGTGGCCACCAGCAAGATTTCCCGAGCTGCCAGGATAGTACCCAAACCCATGGTCACCGCAGCGTGCGGCACGCTTTCGCCGGCAGGAAAGTCATTGCGGTTCGCCTGGCGCGTGGACGAGCTGAGCTCGACTTGCCGGGTTCGGCTGTCCAGCGGTGAGCCAGGTTCGTTAAAGCCGATATGCCCGTTACGTCCGATGCCCAGGACCTGTAGATCAATGCCGCCAGCCGCCGCAATCGCCGCTTCATACTGCCGGCAGGCCATATCGAGGTCACCCTGTACGTCCGGCAGCAGTCCGTTGTTTGCCGGAAGGTCGACATGATCGAAGAGGTGGCGATCCATATAGGCTGCGAAGGAGGCGGGATGGCCCTTTGACAGGCCGATATACTCGTCGAGGTTAAAGCTCATCGCGTCTGCGAAGGAAAATCCTCCCGCTCTGTAAAGCGCCAGCAGAGCGGCATAGATCGGCACGAAAGTATTGCCCGTGGCGAGCCCAAGACGCAGCGCAGGCCGCTCCTGCAGGGATTTGGCCAGGTGGGCCGCAACGGCGTTGGCGGTCGCCTCCGCCGTGGGAAAAATCTGAAACTCAGGGCTGGTCATGATATTCTTCTACTGTGGCCGGTTGAACCAGCTTTGACGTGGAACTAGGCGATGGCGGCAAGACTGCCCGTGCCGCCCGACGCCTGAACCGAGCGCGACCCGGCACCGATTGCGGCAGCGAGGCAGGCTTGGGGTTCTGCATCATCGAGCCAGGCATCAAGAAAACCGGCATTGAAGGCGTCGCCGGCGCCGGTGGTGTCGACGACCCGTACCTGGGGGCTGGGCAGGGAGATGATGTCGCCGCCAATGGCCAGCATGGCGCCATCGCTCCCGCATTTAAGGGTAACGACAGGAAAGTGGCGCGCCAGAATGGCCAGCGCATCCCGCGGGTCCGGGCACCCGGTCAAGGCATGCGCCTCTTCCTGATTGGGCATGAAGATATCCGCACCCGATGTTCTTTCGAAAAACAGCGGATCGCGGATCAGCTCGTCGTCCCAGCTGGGGTCAAGCGAGACCGTGAGCCCGTTCGTCTTGGCGGCGCTGATGGCGTCGCGCATCTCATACAGGGTCGCATATTCCGCGATGTGCAGGTGCCCGGCTTCGGGCCAGGCCAGCTGGCGGGCCGCGCCTGCCCAGCGCGGCGCGAAAGGAAGGCGCGGTCATTGTCGCCGACCATCACAACGGTCAATTGCGGCCCGGCACTCTCATGGTGGTCGAGAAACCGCAGATCGAGCCCCAGCGCCTGGATCTGGCCGAAAAGGGCCATCGACAACGCGTCGGTACCGAAGCGGCAAAGCAACGCCGCCGTCCGTCCGGAGGCAGTCAGGTGCGCGGCAGTGATCAAGGCGCCGCCGCCGGGCGTCATGGCAAAATCGCGGGCGAAGAGTTCGCGGCCCAGTTGCGGCATGCCGTCAATGCCCCGGAACACGAGGTCGCAATAGATGCGGCCAAGGCTGAGCACAGCCTTGGCTTTCGGTGATCTCGACATCATGCGCGGCCCAGAGCCTTTTCGCTGGCGGCATCAAACAGATAGAGCGCGCCGGCGCCGGCATGGACAGCAACCGTGCTGCCGATTACCGGCACGACACGGCCCGGGGCCGTCGCGGTTACCAGTGTCTTGCCGAGCAGGAGATGGACAAGCGTCTCGGACCCCAGCGGCTCCACGGCCTCAACGACGCCGGAGCCGCTGATGCTGGCTCCACCGGCCTCGCCAACCACGAGGTCGTGCGGCCTAAGGCCCACCAGTATCTTGCCGGTGTGCGCGGGCAACGATGGGGCAGATACGCTGACGCCTTCGATGGTCAGGCTGCCATTGACCAAATCGCCTTCCATCATGTTCATCGACGGGCTGCCGATGAAGCGGGCAGTAAAGACATCCACCGGATTTTCATACAGATCGGTCGGGGTGCCGACCTGCAGGATATTGCCGTCGCGCATGACGACGATCTTGTCGGCCATGGTCATGGCTTCCACCTGGTCGTGCGTCACATAGACAATGGTGGTGCCAAGCCGGCGATGGAGGCTCTTGATTTCCATGCGCATCTGGCTGCGCAATTGCGCATCGAGGTTGGAAAGCGGTTCATCGAAGAGAAAGGCGACGGGATCGCGGACCATGGCGCGGCCGATGGCGACGCGCTGGCGCTGGCCGCCGGACAGGGCGGCCG
>CAXBKI010000553.1:0-2506 GCA_963975955.1 uncultured Devosia sp. | reverse complement strand
CGGCACCGGTTGCTGAAACCGCGCCGAGCGTAGCGCCGGTGGCAGCAGGGGCCATCCCCGTTACCGCCGCTGCCAAGCCGTCGGCTCCGCCGGCTGAAAAAACCGCAACGCCGGAGCGCGGGGCGTCTTCATCGATGCGTGTTGATGCCGAACGGCTCGACGAATTGATGGATCGCGTCGGCGAACTGGTTATTGCCCAGGCACGACTGACCCAGATTGCCGCACTCAGCAGCGACGGCAACCTCAAGAGCATTGCCGAAGAGCTCGAACGCCTGAGCTCCGGCCTGCGCGACACCACCATGGGTATTCGCATGGTGCCGATCGGTTCCCTGTTCGGTCGCTTCCGGCGCCTGGTGCATGACCTTTCCCATGACCTTGACAAGGATATCGAGTTCATCACGACCGGCGAGGACACCGAACTCGACAAGACCATGATCGAGCGGCTCGCCGATCCCCTGGTCCACCTGATCCGCAACGCCGTCGACCATGGCCTGGAAGATCCCGACCGTCGTCTCAAGGCCGGCAAGTCGGCCAAGGGCACCGTCAGGCTGTCGGCTGTCTATTCCGGCGCGGAAGTCGCCATCTCGGTCACCGATGACGGCGCCGGTCTCAATGGCGAGCGCATCCGCGCCAAGGCGGAAGAAGCCGGCCTGTTGGCGCCAGACGCCAAGATCGCCGATCACGACCTCTGGCAGATGATCTTTGCTCCCGGCTTCTCGACGGCCAAGGAAGTCACCTCTCTGTCGGGGCGTGGGGTCGGCATGGATGTGGTCAAGCGCACCATTGACGGGCTGCGCGGCAGCATCGACGTGACGACGACAGCGGGGCAGGGGTCCACCATGACCCTGCGCCTTCCCCTGACGCTGGCCATCATCGATGGCATGCTCATCCGGGTCGGCAATGGCCGCTATACCATCCCGCTTTCGGCAGTCGAAGAATGCGTGGAGCTGCCCGATGGCCTGGAGGCGAATGCGCGGGGTCGCAACTTCCTCGACATCCGCGGCAGTCTCGTGCCCTTCCTGCGGTTGCGCGAAGTCTTTGGAACCACCGCACCGCCCGAGCTCTACCAGAAGGTGGTGATCGTGTCCTCCGGCGAGGGTCGCGTTGGCCTGGTGGTGGACCAGATCATCGGCAACAACCAGACGGTCATCAAGCAGCTGAGCAAGCTTCACTCGTCGATCAAGTCATTCTCGGGCGCTACCATTCTGGGCGATGGCGCGGTGGCGCTCATCCTCGACACCGCTCACCTTGTGGCATACGGCCAGGGCTACGTCGATCAGGGGCGGGCGGCATGAGTACCGTGGCCAAGCCGATGACGGCGCTGACACTGCGCCTGCAAGATGAACTGTTCGCCATCGAGGCGGGCAGTGTCCGGGAAATCCTTGATCTCGTGCCAATCACCGAGGTGCCCAATGCTTCGCCCTTCCTGATCAATGTGCGCGGCCGGGTCGTGCCGCTCGCCGATCTGCGGGTGATGTTCGGGATGGATCGTCCCGAGCCGGATGAGGATACCCGCATCGTCGTTATGGAGATCGATATCGACGGCGAACCCACCATTGCCGGCATTCTTGCCGACAAGGTCCATGACGTCACCAACATCGAGGCGGCTTCCATTGAGGAAGCCCCCAAGGTGGGCATGCGCTGGCGCCCCGAATTCATCAAGGGCATCGGCAAGCGCAATGGCGGCTTCATCATCATCCCCAACCTGGGCCGGATTTTTGAAACGCAGGACGCCAGAACCGCGTCTGCCAGCACATCAGAGGACAAGCTCGCGTCGTAGGATACCGTCGCAACAAGCCTTGAGCCATAGCCGCAACATTGCTGCGGCGGTCCCGGGCTGAATGCCAGTACTGAATACCGTTTCCACACCGGGCCGCAGAAGCGCGCCCTTGTCTATGGGGCTATCATGAGACTGACAATTAAAGTCAAACTCGCTGTCACGTTCGCCGCAGTTATCATCCTTTCTGCCGTGAGCATGTTCATTGCATTGCAGAACCTGGGATCACTCAACCATTCGTTCAGTGCGGCGATGGACGGCAATGTCAAACGCATCCAGCTTGCCGCAGGACTTGAAGTTGCCACGCTCAAGGTAGCACGCGACGAGAAAAACCTGATCCTGACAGAAGGCGAAGCTGGCATGGCCCAGCTGATATCAGCCATGGACAGCGACATCGCCCAGATCAAACTGGACGTGGCGGCTCTCAGCGATCTGTCCAGCGAAATGGGCAAGCCGATGGTCGCCGATTTCGCGGCCGATTACGACGCCTATCTGGTTCAGCACGCAGAAGTGCGCCGGCTGGCGCTGCTCAACTTGAACAGTCAGGCTTTCGCGCTGGCCACGGGCAAGGCCGCCGAAGTGCGAGCCGCCTCGGTCGAGGCTCTCGACAACATCGCCAGCCTGAACAATCAGCAACTGGCAGAAGCCACCCAGGATGCAGAGAACCTGTACGCTACAAGTCGCAATACGTTGATTGCGCTGCTGATTGGTTCGTCCGTGCTGGCCATC
>CAXBKI010000552.1:0-2514 GCA_963975955.1 uncultured Devosia sp. | reverse complement strand
CCAAACCGGGGAAAGTCATGAGCCAGCCCGCCGATAAGTCTGTTCAGAAGTCAGCGACCAATGAATGGCTTGAAACCATTATCGTGGTGGTTGAGGCATTGCTGATTGCCATTGTCCTGCGCTCCTTCCTCTATCAACCCTTCTCGATCCCCACCGCGTCGATGCAGCAGACCCTGATGATCGGCGACTACTTTGTCGCCAACAAGTTCGTCTGGGGCTATGGCAAGCACTCCTTCTCGCTGGGGCGTTACGGCAACTTCACCGCGCTCGATTTTGAGCTGCCGATCACCAACCGCATCCTCGGCCGCGATCCCAACCGTGGCGACATCGCCGTGTTCCGTCCGGTGCCGCAGGACGTGGAATACATCAAGCGCGTCGTCGGCCTTCCCGGCGATCACATCCAGATGAAGCAGGGCCGGCTCGACAACACCTCGGTCTATGTCGTGCCCGCCGGGCACTATTTCATGATGGGTGACAATCGCGACCGCTCCGCCGATAGCCGCGTGCTCAGCCAGGTCGGCTATGTCCCCGAGATCAACCTGATCGCCAAGGCAGAGTCGCGCTTCTTCTCCATCAAGGACAATCTGCCCCCCTGGCAGATCTGGCAGTGGCCCGCCAATGTCCGCTGGGATCGCATGTTCCAGTCCGTCTACAAATGAGCCGTGCCGCGCGCAATCACGACAAACTGCAGTTCCGGCTGGGCTATCGTTTCGCCGATCCGGACCTGCTTGATCGCGCGCTGACCCATTCCAGTGCCGTCTCGCCGGCCAAGCGGATCGAGCGTTCCTATCAGCGCCTCGAATTTCTCGGCGATCGCGTGCTGGGCCTGGTCGTGGCCGACATGCTCTATCGCCGCTATCCCAAGGCCAATGAGGGCGAATTGAGCCGCACGCTCAATACCCTGGTGCGTAAGGAAACCTGCGCGGTCATCGCCCGCCGGCTCGATCTGGGTGCCGAGCTCAATCTGGGCGAAAGCGAAGCCCGCACCGGTGGCGCCGAGAAAGAGGCCATTCTGGGCGACGTCACCGAGGCCGTCATTGGCGCGATCTTCTGCGATGGCGGCATGGGCAAGGCCTATGAGTTCGTCGAACGCATGTTTGAGGAATTTCTCGCCGATGGCCAGGCCAACAAGGCCGATGCCAAGACCACGCTGCAGGAATGGGCCCAGGCCCGTGGCCTGGAGCCACCCACCTATGTTCAGGTCGCCCGCACCGGCCCCGACCATGCCCCCCAATTCACCATTGCCATTGCCTTGGGTGATTTTGAACAGCTCAGCGCTACCGGCCCTTCCAAGAAGATCGCCGAACACAAGGCTGCCGAACTGTTCCTGATGAGCCACAAGGTGTGGAAGGAAACCGAATGAACACACCCTCAGAACTCGCCGATACCTCCTGCGGCTTCATCGCGCTGGTTGGCGCGCCCAATGCCGGCAAGTCGACCCTGCTCAATTCCCTGGTCGGCACCAAGGTGTCCATCGTCACGCACAAGGCGCAGACCACCCGCAGTCAGGTGCGCGGCGTGGTGACCCAGGATCAGGCCCAGCTGGTCTTCATCGACACGCCCGGTATCTTCGCCCCCAAGCGCCGGCTTGACCGCGCCATGGTGCAGAGCGCCTGGGGCGGGGCAGGCGATGCCGATATCGTCGGCTTCATCATCGATGCCGAGCGCGGCATCACGCCCGATCTGGCCGACATGCTCGAGGGCCTCGCCAATATCAATCACCCCAAGATCCTGATCCTGAACAAGATCGACACGATCAAGAACGAAGCGCTGCTTGAGCTCAGCCAGACGCTCAATGAAAAGCTGCGCTTTGAGGCCACCTTCATGATTTCGGCGCTCAAGGGCTATGGCGTGGCCGATCTGATGACCTGGTGCATCAAGCACATCCCGCCCGGTCCCTGGCATTTTCCCGAGGATCACCTCACCGATCTGACCATGGCCATCACCGCCGCCGAAATCACCCGTGAAAAGCTGTTCCTGCGCGTGCACGACGAGATCCCCTACAACTGCACGGTCGAGACCGAAGCCTTCAAGATCCAGAAGAACGGCTCCTACAAGATCGATCAGGTGGTCTATGTCACGCGCGACAGCCACAAGAAGATCGTACTGGGCGCCGGCGGGCAGACCATCAAGGCCATCGGCCAGGAGGCCCGCAAGGAACTGATGGAAATGTACGAGGTGCCCATTCACCTGTTCCTCTTCGTCAAGGTCCGCGAAAAATGGGGCGACGACCCCGAGCGCTATCGCGAAATGGGTCTGGAATACCCGCATGGCAAGGATTGAGAACCACCTCTTCCCCTCTCCCCTTGAGGGAGAGGGACGACATTTCTGCGTTCAGCAGAAATGTCAGGGTGAGGGGTTCTGCGCGCCCCCATGCTGCAATTCTTGTGGAACCAACCCCTCATCCGCCCCTTCGGGGCACCTTCTCCCTCAAGGGGAGAAGGCAAGAGCGCATTGACACATGGAATGGACCGGCGAAGGCCTGCTGATCGGTACCCGTCGCCACGGTGAATC
>CAXBKI010000551.1:0-2521 GCA_963975955.1 uncultured Devosia sp. | reverse complement strand
TCCGAGCCGCGCATCAATACGCTGCATGCGGTGAAGTCGGCCCATCTGGGTATCGGCCAGGACCAGGCGACCATCCCGCTCTATGCCAATGATCGCTGGACCACCGAGGCGACCGAAAAGCTGCTACCCCATGTCAACGCCATCCCCAACAATGCCGATTTCGGCGTCTACTGGACGGCCATGTACAAGGGTCTTGAAGCGTCATGGACCGGCACCAGCTCGGTTGCAGATGCGGTGAACGCCGTGGCGACCGAAGTCAGCTCGCAACTCGGCGACGGCATCATCGTCCGCTAAGAGCGTGTTCGCCTTCACCAATATGAGCACCGCCACCGGCATTTCGGGCGGCTCCTATGTCATCAGCAGCAATCTGCTGCGCACGCTGGATGGCCGCGGCGTCGACAAACCCACCCTCGAAGCGCTCGGCCAATCCAGCTTCGTCGTCAACGAGACGGCGCTGTCGGCGGCGCGCGCTGCCGATATCGACGCCGCGTTCGTCGACGAGATCGAGCAGAAACTGGCCGGCCAGAGCTTTGCCACCGCGCGGGACTTCGAGCGCGCGCTCAAGCAATTGCCGACCCGGCCGAGCCGCACCCGCGATCTCAAGCTGGCGCTCGAGCCGTTCGAGCAAAGCGTGCTCAATATCCGCTTCGGCTCGCGCCAGGCTGCCGAGGCGGCCGTGGCTGCCATGGCGCCGGCAGCGGACCCTGCGGCGGTCGATGCCGTGCTGCAGGCCAGCTATACCGGCTGGGTCTGGACCGCCGACAATTTCAGCACGCTGCTGTTCCGGCCCGACACCTGGCGCATCGTCGGCAACACGGTGTTTTATGTCGCCGCGACGCTGAGTTTCAACGTGCTGGTCGGCCTGTTCCTGGCCATCAGCACCTTCTATCTGCCACGCGGCGCGGGCAATGCCTTCAGCATGCTGTGGCTGCTGCCCCGGGTTACCCCGGTCGTGCTCTATGCAGTGATGTGGAAGTGGTTCACCTGGGAGAACGGCTTCGTCTCGATCCTGGCCGACCAGCTCGGCCTGCCGGCCTTCAACTACATGAAGGGTTCGGTGCCCACGGCCTGGACGGTGGTCATCCTGGTCAACGGCTTTATCGGCGCTTCGTTCGCGATGATCCTGTTCACCGGCGCCCTGCGGGCGATACCCAGGCAGCAATTGTGGGCCAGCGAGGTGGATGGCGCGAGCCGCTGGCAACAGGTGCGCTATGTCATCCTGCCGCAATTGCGCTGGCCGATCCTGTTCGTCACCAGCTACCAGACCCTGTCGCTGCTGACCTCCTACCAGGAGATCTGGCTGACCACCAATGGCGGCCCGGGCAGCACGACCACCGTGTGGGCGCTGGAGGCCTTCCTGACCGCGCTGTCGAACTATTCGGGCAATCTGCAATACGGCATGGGCGCCGCCATGGCGCTGATCCTGGTCACCGTCGGGCTGGGGCTGTCGATCATCTATCTGCGGCTGTTCAAGTTCGACGACCTGATCAGCAAGCCCAAGATCGAGTTCTAGGAGACCGGCATGACACGCAATTTTTCTGCCTGGCCGATCGTGCTCATCCTGCTGCTGATCAGCGCGCCGCTGGCGATCATGTATTTCTATCTGGTGCTGGACACCTTCACCAATGCCCCGCCCGGCTCGCTGGTCCCCAATGCGTTCACCCTCGAGCACTGGCGGTTCCTGATCGACCCCAGCATCACCGGCGACGTCTGGGGGCCGACCCTGACCACTTTCGTGTTCGCCCTGTCCATGGTGGTCATCGTGCTGAGCATTTCGGCGACGGGCGGATACGCCGTCTCGCGGCTCAACCTGCCATTCCGCCGCCAGTTCATGGCCGGGATCCTGGTCATGCACGCCTTCCCCTCGGTCACGCTGATCATCGGGGTGTTTCTGGTGCTGCAGTTCAGCGGGCTCTACAACACGCTGATTGGCGTCATCCTGGTCAAGGCCAGCCTGATGCTGCCGTTCGGCATCTGGATCATGAAGGGCTTTTACGACGTCGTGCCCTGGGAGATCGAGATGGCGGGCCTGCAGGATGGCGCCGACCGCTTCACCGTGTGGCGCAAGCTGATCCTGCCGCAGATCAAGCCCGGCCTGGTCGCGCTTGGCGTCTTCGCCTTCCTGGACGGCTGGGGCGAATACATGCTGCCCCGCATCCTCGCCCCCTCGAGCAATTTCGAGGTGCTCTCGATGTATCTGAACACGATCTCCAACCCGGAATCGGCGACCTACAATTTCAATCTCTTCAAGTCCGTAGGGTTGTTCTACACCCTGCCCATTCTGGTGCTTTTCGTGCTGTTCCAGAACCGGCTCATGGACATCTATGGCGGCGGGAACAAAGGCTAATGCAGATCACCCTGAACGACTTCACCAAGCGGTTTGACGATCTGACGGTCATCGACAAGATGAACCTGACGGTCCGGGACGGCGAGATGCTGGCCCTGCTCGGCCCATCGGGCTGCGACAAATCCACGACGCTGTTTGCCATTTGCGGCATCCACCGGGTCAATGGCGGCCAGA
>CAXBKI010000550.1:0-2530 GCA_963975955.1 uncultured Devosia sp. | reverse complement strand
GGTCCTGATGGCGTCCTTTTCCGTATCGACCGAGCCGGCCGACCCGGGCACCACTGGAATGCCCAGCTCCACGGCAGTCTTTTTGGCCGTGATCTTGTCGCCCATGATATCGATATGATGCGAGGAAGGGCCGATGAAGGTCACCTTGTGCTCGGTCAGGATCTGGGCGAAGCGGGCGTTCTCGGAGAGAAAGCCATAGCCGGGATGCACGGCGTCCGCGCCGGTGATCTCGATGGCGGCCATGATCGAGGGGATGTTGAGATAGCTTTCCTTGGCCGATGGAGGCCCGATACAGACGCTTTCGTCGGCAAGGCGCACATGCATGGCGTTGGCATCGGCCGTGGAATGCACGGCCACGGTCTGGATGCCGAGCTCCTTGCAGGCACGCAGGATGCGCAGAGCGATTTCGCCGCGATTGGCGATCAGGACCTTCTGGAACATGGGGTTCCCCTTACTCGATGACGACGAGTGGCTCGCCGTATTC
Organism: uncultured Devosia sp.; assembly: GCA_963975955.1. Lineage (GTDB taxonomy): Bacteria > Pseudomonadota > Alphaproteobacteria > Rhizobiales > Devosiaceae > Devosia. The sequence goes on along the minus strand of CAXBKI010000550.1, from coordinate 2,046 downwards.
CACCGGCTGGGCATCCTGGACCAGGATGCGCGTCACGGTGCCCGAGCGATGTGCGGGGATCTGGTTCATGGTCTTCATGGCTTCGATGATCAGCAAGGTCTGACCTTCGCTCACCTTGGCGCCGACTTCGACGAAGGCGGCCTTGCCGGGCTCGGGCGACCGGTAGGCGGTGCCCACCATGGGGGAGGTCAGGGTGCCGGGGTTGGACGCCAGGTCCTCGCTGGTCGCAGGGGCGGCTGCGGGAACCGAACCGAGCGGCGCGATGGAGACCGGGGCAGCCTGCGGGGCCGGGGCATAATGCTGCGGCGCTGCGTAGGTTACCGCCTCATTGGGATAGGAGCGGGTGACGCGGACCCGGAAGTCCTCCTGCTCGATTTCGATCTCGGCGAGATCTTCCTTGTTGAGCAGCTCGGCGATGGCTCGGATCAGATCCTGATCCACTTGCGATGACTTGGTCATTCTTGTCGGTCTCCCGCGCATTACGCGTTGATCGTTAGTTGAGTTTTTCTGCGAGCGCTGTGAGCGCCATTGTATACCCCGTGACACCGAAGCCGCAAATGACACCGAAGGCGACTGCCGACACATAGGAGTGGTGACGCACCGCTTCACGCTGGTGAATATTGCTCAGATGGACTTCGGCAACAGGCAGAGCGACCGCCTTGAGGGCGTCCTGGATAGCCAGTGAGGTGTGGGAATAGGCCGCCGGATTGATGAGAATCGCGTCAGCGGTCTTGCGGGCGTCCTGAATCCAGGTCACCAGCTCGCCTTCGTGATTGGACTGGCGAAAATCGATGCTCAGGCCAAGCGTGCTGGCCGCCTTTTTGCAGAGGGCTTCGACATCCTTGAGCGTATGGGTGCCATAGATGTCCGGCTCGCGCGTGCCGAGCAGGTTGAGGTTCGGGCCGTTGAGGACGAGAACGCGCTTTGCCATGATTTTTGCCTTGTGCACCGGGTGCCTGGTCTCAAGCAAGCGCGGTTACACGAATTGCACTGAAAACGCAAAGACCCCGGTATGCTTTTCGACGCTTAGCTGTCGCACTGCGACTGGCCGCAGGCCCGCATGTTGGAAATTCGGCTGCGCAGTTCGTCGATGCCGATGGCGCCGGGGATCACCTCATTGCCGATGATATAGGTGGGCGTGCCGGTTATATTGAGGGCTTTGGCGATTTCGTAGGAGGTCTGGATGGTGCCCGAGACAGCCGGCGTGCCCATGTCGAGCTCCAGGGTGACCGGGCTGAGCCCCAGATCGGCAGCGGCGGCCAGGGCGACCTGCTTGTCCACCTTGCCGCGGCTGGTGAACAGCGCTTCATGGAAAGTCCAGTAGTCGACATCGGCTTCGCCGACCAGCACGGCCACGCGGGCGGCATCGATGGATTCGTTGGACAGGATGGGAAATTCCTTGAGGATCACGCGCAGGTTCGGATCCTCGGCCAGCAGCTTTGCCATGTCGGGCAGGGCGGCGCGGCAATAGCCGCAATTGTAGTCGAAAAATTCGACGAGCGTGACGTCGCCATCGGGATTGCCGACCACCACCTGGCCCGGATCGTTGAAGATGGACTCCTGCATCGAAGCGATGGCGGCGGTGGACTGTTCGCGTTCCTCGGCGCGCAGCGTGGAATCAAGCGCGACCGACATGCGCTGGAGAATCTTGGGGTCGCTCATCAGGTAGGATTCGATGAGCGGGTTGATGGTCTCGGGCGCGATTGCTGCCACGGCCTGCGGGGCGGGTGCGCTGCGCTGGCTGTCATAGGCGCTGATGGCATCATCGATCATCGCCTGCACGGCGACACTGTCGGTCTGTGGAGCCGGATGCACCAGCGTGGCATAGCCCAGGGCGCCAGCAAGGATGCCCGCGAGGGCGACAAGGGCAAGTGTGACGCGTGACATGGTGGGAAACGAACTCCGGTCCTGAGCAAACGCCTGCCTTCTAGCAGAGCTCGGGCAAGATTAGCAGGGGGGTATGAACACGAGCTTGGTGCCGCCATCAATTGTTGTTGAGGACCGGGGCGGTTCGCGCTAGGCCGGGATACCCCAAGGAGTGAGCAT
>CAXBKI010000549.1:0-2533 GCA_963975955.1 uncultured Devosia sp. | reverse complement strand
CGATAGGCCGAACTGCCCTTGTTACCGGACAGTCGGGCAACAAGGGCAGTTCGGCCTATCGCGGCAGCCAGGGGCTGGCCCCCGAACTGGTCGAACGCATCGAAAAGCAGTTCGGCTTTGACAAGCCTCCGCTCGAACGCTTCGGCATGATGCTGTGGAACTATCTCCGCTTCGACTTCGGCGACAGCTACTACCGCGATATCTCGGTGATCGACCTGATCAAGGAGAAAATGCCGGTATCGATCTCGCTGGGCCTGTGGATGACCCTGCTTGCCTATGGCATTTCCATTCCGCTGGGCATCAGGAAGGCGGTTTCCGATGGCAGCCGCTTTGACGTTTGGACCTCCACCATCGTCATTATCGGCTATGCCGTTCCCGGCTTCCTGGTGGCTATCGCGCTGATCATTCTGTTTGCCGGCGGCAGCTTCTGGTCGATCTTTCCGCTGCGCGGCCTGCATTCCACCGGCTCGGCCAGCTGGCCCTTCCACCTCTGGCTGCTCGATTATTTCTGGCATCTGGTGCTGCCCATCATCGCCATGGGGCTGGGGGCCTTTGCCACCACCACCCTGCTGACCAAGAACTCGTTCATCGACGAGATCGGCAAGCAATATGTCACCACCGCCCGCGCCAAGGGACTGACCGAAAACCAGGTGCTCTACCGCCATGTGTTCCGCAACGCCATGATGCTGATCATCGCCAGCTTTCCTGCCGCCTTTGTCGGCGCCTTCTTCGGCGGTTCACTGCTGATCGAAACCATCTTCTCGCTCGACGGCCTGGGCCTGCTCGGCTTTGTCTCCGTCACCAGCCGCGATTACCCCGTGGTCTTTGCCACGCTCTATATCTTCAGCCTGCTGGGCCTGGTTATCTCCCTGATCTCCGACCTGGCCTATATGTGGGTTGATCCGCGGCTCGATTTTGAAAGCCGCGAAGTATGAGTGCGGCCGCCGACATCACTCCGGCGCAACCGCGCCGTCGCGGCTGGCTCAGCCCGCTCAACCAGCGTCGCTGGGCCAATTTCCAGGCCAATCGGCGGGGTTGGTGGTCGCTCTGGCTGTTCCTGGCCTTCTTCGTGCTCACCCTGGGCTCCGAATTCATCGCCAATGACCGGCCCATTGTCGTCTCCTATCAGGGCGAACTGCTGTTCCCCGCCTTTGTCGAATACCCCGAGTCCCGTTTTGGTGGCTTCCTGGGCACCCCGGACTACCGGGGCGACTTCATGGCCGAGCAGATCGCGGACAATGGCTGGGCCATCTGGCCGCCAATCCATTTCAGCTACAGCACGGTCGATGCCTACCAGCCCGGCTCCGGCGCCACCGCTCCTACCTGGCTGATGAGCCGGCAGGAGGCGTGCCAGCGCTATCCCCTGGGCGTCGAGGACCCTGGCTGCAATTGGGGCAATGTCCACTGGCTGGGTACCGATGGCCAGGCCCATGACGTGCTGGCGCGCCTGCTCTATGGCGTGCGTATCTCGATCCTGTTCGGCTTCACCCTGACCATCCTGTCCTCGGTCATCGGCCTGGTCGCGGGGGCGGTGCAGGGCTATTTCGGCGGCTGGCTCGACCTGATTGCCCAGCGCCTGATCGAGATCTGGACCTCGATTCCCGCGCTTTATCTGCTGCTGATCATCTCCAGCGTCATCGCCCCCAGCTTCTGGGTGCTGCTGGGCATTCTGCTGCTGTTCTCCTGGGTTTCGCTGGTCGGCATTGTCCGCGCCGAATTCCTGCGCGGCCGCAATTTCGAATACATCGCTGCCGCCCGCGCACTCGGCGTCTCCAACATCACCATCATGTGGCGCCATCTGCTGCCCAATGCCATGGTGGCGACGCTGACCTTCATGCCCTTCATCCTGTCGGGTTCGGTGGTCACGCTGACCTCGCTCGATCTGCTGGGCCTCGGGCTCGAGCCGGGCACGCCGTCTCTCGGCGACCTGCTGTTTCAGGGCAAGGAGAACCTGCAGGCGCCGTGGCTTGGACTCACCGGCTTTTTCGCCATCGCCATCATCATGACCCTGCTGGTCTTCATCGGCGAGGCGGTGCGCGACGCCTTCGATCCCCGCAAGGCATTCACATGAGTTATGCTACAATCCACCTGGTGAGCAGGAAAGGAGCCAGGCCATGAACAAGATCGTGCGGGAACACTACCCGGTCGAGAACCTGCCCGAGGACTTGCGCGCGCTGGTGCCCAATGCCAGCGAGGTATTGTTGGAAATAACTGTCGCAAATGAACTGCCGAGCGAAACAGCCAGGCCCATGACTGGCGCGGAAACTGCAGCAATGATCCGTGAACTGCATCGCAAAAGAGCTGGCGGTGGCAGAACCATGGACGAAATCGTCAAGGAAGTCAGAGAGCTTCGCGACGAGTGGGACGACTGATTTGACGTTTTCGCGCATCTATCTGGACGCCAACATCCTTATCGCCGCGCTAGGCGGCGACGCCGTTTCCGACATTGCATTGCCATTGCTCGAAATTATCGAAAACGTTGGCCCGACCGCTGCCGTGGTTCCTTTTGTCACCAGCGAATTGAGTTTGGCAG
>CAXBKI010000548.1:0-2533 GCA_963975955.1 uncultured Devosia sp. | reverse complement strand
GCTGGTCGCCAGCGGCCCGGCATTGCCCGATGGCCGCAAGCGCATGTCGGCTTCATAGAGCACGCCCTCGGCCGTGGGCGCGGTGATGGCGGCGACCAGGCGCTGCGTGAGGCGCGTATAGTACTGATTGGTGCTGAGCGGCTTGTCGCCGTCTGATTCAGCGTCAACGGCATCATAGAGCAGGATGAAATCGAGGTCCGAGGCGATGGTCATCTCCCGGCTCGCCATCTTGCCGAATGCCAGCAGGGCCACCTTGCCGCCCGGCATCACACCGTGCCGCCGTTCGAATTCGATGCGGACGCTGCCGAACAGCCGATTGAGCAGCGTCTCGGCCAGCGCGGTGAACTGTTCCCCGGCACCGCGCGCATCCACCGTGCCCGACAGCAGTCCGGCGGCGATCAGGAATTTCTGCTCCTGGCCGATGATGCGCGCCCGGTCGATGACTTCCTCATAGGAACGGGCATCGGCAATGAAGGCGTCGACCTTGGCCACCAGCACATCGCGGCGGGTGACGTCGTTGGCAAAGGCAGGGTCTATCAGACCATCCATGACATGGGCACGGTGAATAACGGCCTCGGACATGCGCGGGGCGGAGGCCATCAGCTGCACCAGGAGGGTACGCAGGCTGGGATGGTTGCGCAGCAGGGCGAAGAGCTGGACACCGGTGGGCAGGCGCGAGAGGAAGTTGTCGAACTTGGCGAGTGCCGCGTCGGCGTTGCCGGCATTGCTCAACGTGACGAGCAGGGCCGGCAGCAATTCGGTCAGGTGGCCGCGCGCTGCCGAGGCCCTGGTGGCCGGATAGCTGCCATAGTGCCACTTGCGGACGATTTCGATGGCCTTGGCGGCATCGCTGAAGCCCATGGCGGTCAGCGTTTCGAGCGTACCGGGATCGTTGTCGCTGCCGGTAAACACCAGATTGCCTTCGCCGCTGCCCAGGCTCTCGCCCTCGGTAAAAAGCTCCGAATAGTAAGACGACACCAGTTCGAGCGCGGCGCGGTAGTCGTTTTCGAACTGCCGCAGATCCGGCTCTCCCATCAGGCGCCCGATGACAGCCACCTCGGCGGCCGTGGCCGGCATGATATGGGTCTGGTCATCGCGCAGCATCTGCAGGCGGTTCTCGACAGCGCGCAGGTACCAGTAGGTCAGGCTCAGCTCGGTAGCAGCGCGGGGCGATATCCAGTTGGCATCGGCCAGCGCCGCCAGGGCGTGGGCGGTCGGCTTGACGCGCAGCGACTTGTCGCGGCCGCCGGCGATCAATTGCTGGGTCTGGGTGAAGAACTCGATCTCCCTTATGCCGCCCGGCCCCAGCTTGACATTGTGCCCCTCGACGCGGATGTCGCCGACCTTCTTGGCAATATTGATCTGGCGCTTCATCGCCTGGATATCGGCGATGGTGGCGAAGTCGAGATGCTTGCGCCAGATATAGGGCGCCAGTTCCTTGAGAAAGGCCTCCCCCACCTGCCGGTCACCGGCACAGGGCCGAGCCTTGATCCAGGCGGCGCGCTCCCAGTTCTGGCCGCGGCTTTCGTAATAGGACAGCGCCGCGTCAAACGAAATGGCAACCGGGGTCGAGCCGGGATCCGGGCGCAGCCGCAGATCGGTGCGGAACACATAGCCGTGGGCCTGGCGATCCTCCATCAGGCCCACCAGCTTCTGGACAATACGCGAATAGGTCTTGGTGGCTTCCGTGGGGTCTTTCAGAACACCCTTTTCGAGATCGTAGAACACCACGATGTCGATATCGGAAGAATAGTTCAGCTCCTGGCCGCCATGCTTGCCCAGGGCAAAAATGGCCAGGCCGCAATTGGCTGCCGTTGCCTGCTCGGGCGGCAACGCCAGAAGGCCACGTTCGGCGGCCTGACGGACCAGCAGGTTGAGGGCCGCATCAAGGGCGGCATCGGCCAGATCGGACAGTGCCGCGCAAGCCTGCGCCGTGGTCCAGGCGCCGCCGGTTTCGGCGATGGCGGCCAGCAGGGCCGTGCGGCCCTTGGCGATGCGCAGGACGGGCGCCAGCACGGCTTCGTCCACGGCAGAAGCGCCCGCAGCATCGACCGTTTCGATGATGTCGATGAAGGCCCCGTCGGGCGAGTCACCGAGCGCGGCGATGAGCCAATCGACATTGTCCTGCGCCAGGGCGAGCAGATAGGGGGCCGACTCCAGCAAGGGCCCGATGGCCGGGACGGCAGGGGCCAGGGCCTGTTGCTGGAAATCCGGCAGAGCAGCCAGCCAGGCGCTGAAAACCGGCGTCTTGATCGGCGGCAGAGCATTCAGTTTTGTGACCATGAAAGAGGGATAGCTTGGCCTGTGCCAGGGGGCAAGCATCTGGGCGATCAAGGCCCCGAAAGGCTCGCCTTGCGTGCCTGCTCGGCCATGGTCGCGGGGCGTCGGCGGAGCGACTTGTTTTCCGCCTCCAGCGACTGGCAGGTCGTTTTGATCATGATGGTTCGGCGCCGGTCAGCTGCCCGCGGGCAAATCGATAACCGCCCGGACACCCGGGGCATTGTCCTCTACATGGAAACTGCCGCCATGCAGC
>CAXBKI010000547.1:0-2539 GCA_963975955.1 uncultured Devosia sp. | reverse complement strand
CCCCGGTTCAGGTCAGCTATATCAATGCGGCGCCTAACTTCCTGGCCGTCGTGCCGGTGGCTGACGAGCCTCAGCCAATGATCTTTGCAGCTGTGCTGTCGGCCTCCGGCGCGCGCTACGCCGCTGGCAAGTGGGTCTGGTGGACCAAGGGGCCCGATGCCAGTCTCTATGACAGCACCCTGGCTGAAGATGCAGAGCCCGTTCTGACCTGTTCCGAAATCAACAATATCCCCTAGTCCTATGGACCCCCAGCTCACAGCTCAAATCTTCCCCCATATCCGCATAGTGATGGGCATGGTCATCGGCCTTGGGATGACCCGCCTGTTGCTCGGCGTGGCCGGAATGGTACAGCACCCGGACCGCGCCCGCCTGTCTAGCATTCACCTGCTCTGGGTGGGTTCGATCCTGCTCGAACTGGTCCACTTCTGGTGGTGGCAGTTCGCTCTGTTTCATCTCGAAAGCTGGACGTTCGGCGTCTTTTTCTTCCTCATCGCCTACACCGTTGTGCTGTTTCTGCTGGCGGCACTGCTGTTTCCCGACAATCTGGCCGAATATGCCGGCTACGAGGATTTCTTCCTGCAGCGTCGGCAGTGGTTCTTCGGCCTTTTCGCCGCCAGCTTTGTCTTCGATCTGATCGATTCCCTGCTCAAGGGGCAGGCGCACTGGGACAGGTTCGGGATCGAATACTACATCCAGGTCCCCATCGGGGTCGCGCTTTGCGGGCTGGCGATCTGGACAGCAAACCGACGTGTGCACCTCGCTTTGGTCAGTGTCCACCTGCTCTACCAGCTGTCGTGGATATTCAGGCTCTTCAACACCGTGAGCTGAGCGTCTAGGGTAGTTGGAAGGATCCTGGCCATCGGGATCGCCCCAGGGAATTCATCTATGCTCCGTGCCGTCTCGCATCTGCCCGCCAATCATGGTCGCGGCACCCCCATCGACAGCGTTACCCTGGCCCATGATGAACGCCGCCTGCGCCGCAAGCTGCTGACCTGCGCCGCCGGCACCGAGGTCATGGTTGACTTTCCCGCCACCGTCACACTCGAGCACGATGGCGCGCTAGAGCTTGCTGATGGTCGGATAATCGCGGTTCTGGCTGCGCCCGAAATGCTCTACGAAGTCCGCGCCAGATCGACCGACCATCTGGTGCGACTGGCCTGGCATATTGGCAATCGACACACCTCCGCCCAGCTCGAAGAAGCCCGCATCCTGATCAAGCGGGATCACGTGCTCAAAACCATGCTGGAAGGTCTGGGCGCTGAGCTGACCAATGTCACCGAGCCGTTTTTTGCCGAGCATGGCGCCTATCACAGTCATGGCGACAGCGGGCATGCCCTGCTTGCTCGATGACCGCCCAGTCTGATTTGCAACGATTGCTGACCTGGCTTTCACCGGCTTTCCCGGTGGGCGCCTTTGCCTGGTCCGCCGGGCTGGAATCGGCCATCGTCAGCAGCACGGTGTGCGACCGTCTCACCACCGGGCAATGGGTGGGCTCCGTGCTAACGCATGGCGGCCTGCGTACCGACGCCATCCTGCTGTCCCACGCCTATCGTGCGGCGTCGGACCCCGACGAATTGCGCGACCTCGCCGATCTGTACCTGGCCCTGACGCCGGCCCGGGAACGGCATGAGGAAACAACCATCACCGGCGCTTCCTTCATCGCAGCGGCAAGGGCCTGGCCAACACCCGCGCTGGACCGCCTGCCCCAGCCTTGTCCCTATCCGATTGCCTTGGGCGTGATCGCCGCCGGCCATGCCATTTCGCTCGAGGCCACTCTGCTCGCCTACCTGACCGCAGCAGTTCATGGTCAGATTTCCGTCGCGGTGCGTCTGGTGCCCATCGGCCAGTCGGATGGCCTGGCCATCATGGCAGAGCTCGAGCCTGTAATCGCCGCCACCGCCACGCTGTGCCAGCATGCCGCACGCGATGACATTGGCGCAGTTGCCTACGCGGCTGATATTGCCCAGATGTCCCACGAAACGCTGACGACCAGGATTTTCCGCTCATGAGCATCCCACTTGCTTCCCTGATGTTTGTGCTGCTGCTGGCAATTTCGGTAGCCCATTTGATGTGGTCGATCGGGCAGACCTGGCCAATCCGAACTGAAAAGCTCCAGACGGTCGTTGGCACCCGTGATATTCAGCGCATGCCGCCTCGCCTCCTGTCCTTTGCCGTGGCGCTGGCAATGCTGGTCGCCGGCATTCTGGCGCTGTCACTGGCCGACCACGACAGCGGCGGTTTGCCACTGACCTTGCTCGGCCTGCCTCTTGCCGCCACCTTTTTGGGCCGCGGCATTGTGGGCTACACATCCTGGTGGGCGGAAAAGACGCCCGAATCCAATTTCCGGCTCAATGATCGCCGGGTATACTCTCCTCTTTGCCTGCTGCTCGGCGCAGGCTTCCTCGCACTCGTCATCATGAGGTTGCTATGAAATCCCTGAACGGTCCTCTGCGCATTGGCATTGGCGGCCCCGTCGGCTCGGGCAAGACGACATTGTGCGAAAATCTCCTCAAGGCCATGCGCGATCGCTATTCGATGG
>CAXBKI010000546.1:0-2542 GCA_963975955.1 uncultured Devosia sp. | reverse complement strand
TATCTGGGGCAGGGCGAGCCCTTCCAGCCTGCCCCGCTCAAGGGCTCGCCTTTCTACAATGAGACTCTGGCCAAGGAATTCACCGCGTTCGACCTGACCAAGGCCGCCGAGCATCTCGACAAGATCGTGCCCATGGGGTCCGACGGGGTGCGCGTGGGGCCGGATGGCAAGCCGTTCAAGTTCTCCATCGACATCAACGCCGATTTCCGCCCCGACACGGTGGATGCCTACCAGTTGATCGAGCGGACCTGGAAGCAGCTCGGCCTCGACGTCACCCTGAACTTCCACTCCGATGAACTGTTCGGCAATGCCCGCGCCAAGCCGGACTCCGATGGTGCCGTCTGGGTGGGTGAGAACGGGTGTGGCCAGTTGCCGCTGGTCAATCTGGGGCGCTTTACCAATGACTACGGCTATTGGAGCCTGGGCAACTGGTCCGGCTGGGCCGCCTGGAACATCAAGCGTCTCAATCCCGATGCAGAACTGCCCGAAGGCTGGGCGCCGGTGGAGCCGCCCGACGAAGTCAAGCGCATCTATGAATTGCGCGCCATCATCCCGACCACGGTGGGCGACGAGCAGGCCAAGCTGATGCGGGAATTCACCGACCTGCTGGCCGACCAGTTCCTCACCATCGGCATCGCCACGCCGGCCGGCTTCTACCGCTCGGTCAGGAACGAGGTGCACAACGTGCCCGAAAGCCTGATCGAAGGCTGGCTCTATCCGGGCCCGGCACCCATCAACTTCTCGACCCTGTTCATCGAGAAATAGCGCCCGCGTTCCCAGGTCCTGGCCGGCCCGTCACGCCCATTCCGGGCCGGCCCTTGTTTCAAATGGCTTCGCACCTGGCGTCGATCCGCGAAAGCGGAACCCTTTTCAACTGGTATGAACAGCGGTTCCCACCTTCAGAACAACGACCCTGCGACGGCACGAAAGACGGAGGCGAACAATGGGACTCTTCATGCTGCGACGGATGCTCTATGCAATCCCGGCGCTCATTGCCGTGTCCCTGATCTCCTTTCTGGTCATTGCCATCCCGCCGGGCGACTTCATTACCCGCACGGCCGAACTGCGCGCGGCACAGGGCGATATCATGCCCATGGCCGAACAGGTGGCGATGCGACACGCCTACGGCCTCGACCAGCCGCTGATGGTTCAGTACTGGGACTGGATCAGCGGCGTCGTGACCCGCGGCGATTTCGGCTACTCCTTTTCCTTCAACCTGCCGGTCAGCGACGTCATCTGGCCGCGCATGGGGCTCACGGTCATCCTGTCGGTTGCCAGTCTGCTGTTCATCTGGGCCGTCGCCATCCCCATCGGCATCTATTCGGCAGTGCGCCGCTATTCGGCCGGAGACTACCTGGCCACCTTCCTGGGCTTTCTCGGTCTTGCCATCCCCAATTTCCTGCTGGCGCTCGCGGCGATGTACATCGCCTTTGCCTGGTTCGGACAGAATGTGGGCGGGCTGTTCTCACCCGAATATGTCGAGGCGCCCTGGAGCTGGGACCGGGTCATGGATCTGTTGGCGCATCTCTGGCTGCCCATGATGGTGCTCGGCACGGCGGGGACGGCCAGCGTCATCCGTATCATCCGCGCCAATCTGATCGACGAATTGCACAAGCCCTACGTCACCGCCGCCCGCGCCAAGGGCAAGGGCGAGTTTGCGCTGCTGATGAAATATCCGGTGCGGCACGCGCTCAACCCGTTCGTCTCCGGCCAGAACGATATCTTCGTCGACATCGTCTCGGGCGGCACCATCGTCGCGATCGTCATGGGCCTGCAGACGACCGGGCCGCTGCTGCTCGACGCGCTGCGGAGCCAGGACACATACATGGCCGCCAGCTTCATCCTGATGCTGAGCGTGCTGGTGGTACTGGGCACGTTGCTCAGCGACCTGCTGCTCGCATGGCTCGATCCGCGCATCCGGTACCAGCAGGGGTAAGGGGATGACCTTCTTGTACAGCGAATCCATCGAATTCCGGGTCCCCTCCCCTCTCGGGGGAGAAGCGGGGACCAGATGCACGAAGCGGTGGACGGGGGAGCCCTGCCCATGACCACATTCGACGAAACCACCGGGCAGGTGACACAGATCGCCAAGGCGCCGCAAAAGGGGCGCGGGTTCGATGGCCACTGGGCGTTGGTGTGGCAGAAGTTCCTGCGGCACAAGCTTGGCGTGGCCGGGGGCATTGTGGTGCTGCTCGCCTATATCGTGGCGCTGGTGCCAGAATTTCTGGCGCCGGTGACGCTGGAGGCCTATCTGCCGGCCTATAGCTATGCGCCGCCGCAGCCGCTGCATTGGGGACGCGACGACGGCGAGGGCTGGCAGTTCCGGCCCCATCTCAACGCCTACAAGTCGGTGATCGACTATAATTCAGGCCGGCGCCTGTTCGAAGAGGATACCGCCAACCCGATCGATGTCGGGTTCTTCGTGCGCGGCGAACCCTATCGGCTGCTGGGGCTGATCCCCAGCGACATTCACCTATTCGGACCGGTCGAGGCGGGACAGCCCTTCTTCATCGCCGGGGCCGACCGGCTGGGGCGCGACATC
>CAXBKI010000545.1:0-2547 GCA_963975955.1 uncultured Devosia sp. | reverse complement strand
GCGACCGCGTCGTAAACGACCTGCCCGCCAGCCAGCGCAACCTCTCCATGGTGTTCCAGAGCTACGCGCTCTACCCGCATATGAGCGTGCGCAAGAACCTGGCCTTCGGCCTGAGCAATCTACGCATGCCCAGGGACGAGATCGCCCGCCGCGTCGCCGATGCCGCCAAGATCCTGCAGATCGGGGAACTGCTCGAGCGCAAGCCGCGCCAGCTGTCGGGCGGCCAGAAGCAGCGCGTTGCCATCGGCCGGGCCATTGTGCGCGAACCCCAGCTCTTCCTGTTCGACGAACCGCTGTCCAACCTTGATGCCGAATTGCGCGTCCAGATGCGCGTGGAGCTTGCCGGCCTCTATCAGCGCCTGGGCACCACCATGATCTATGTCACTCACGACCAGATCGAGGCCATGACCATGGCCACCCGCATCGTCGTGCTGAACAAGGGCAATATCGAGCAGGTCGGCACCCCCTTCGAGCTCTACAATTTCCCTCGCAACCTGTTTGTCGCCAGCTTCATCGGCTCGCCCAAGATGAACCTGCTGGCGGCCAAGGCGAGCAACGGCCGCGCTAGCATCCCAGGTCTCGGCAGCATCGCCCTGCCATCGGGCATGACTGCCGATGGCGCCCTGACCATTGGCCTCCGCCCTGAACAGCTCGGCATCGACGGCACGGGCGACCTCAGCGTCACCGGCACCATCGCCCTGGTCGAATATCTGGGCAGCGAAATCTTCATCTATCTCAGGCTCGAAACCGGTCAGACCGTCATGGTCAAGGCGCCGGGCAAGTCGGGCTACCAGAATGGCCAGAGCCTTACCATTGCGCTCCGTTCCGATGACGCACATTACTTCGATACCGAAGGCAATCGCCTGGCCAAAGCTGGCGATCCAGCCCGATGAGCGATCTGCTGGCCTGCGCTTCTGGGCGGATCGCAGACCGCTACGACCAGGCGGCTCGCGAACTGTTCGACTGCATCAAGCCAACCGACGTTGACGGCGACATTCTCCATCAAGGGGTGCCTATCATGGCTGCTGGCTAGCATGCACTGGCACCATCAATGGCGAGCTGCTGGCACGCTTCCTGCCCGATATCGCCACCTGTTCAACCTTCGCCGATTTCCAGCGCGGTGACGGCCTCACTCGCAACTCGGGTGGCCATTTCGGATTGGAAATCAATTTACTGGTGAAGGCTCCAACTTCTCACTCTCTCGATTTACGAATCGCTTGTCGTCAACTTGCGCGCGCTGATTGCCGCTGAACATGCCACCCTTGAACACGGTAGAAGCCAGGTCTGTGGTGAAGACAACCAGGTCGCTGGTCTGTTCTGCATTGATGGTCGCCTCGGTCGACACCAAGGCGCTTTCTCCAGTGACCAATGTCAGTCCGGCCACCGATATCCTGCCGTCGAAGACATAGACCAGATGCAGCGGGGACGCGGCTTCGACTGCTGGCAAAACAAGTGGCACGCCTTCCGATAGCCGAACGTCATGCACCCAAGACCGGCTCCGCACCTGCAGGACCTCGCCTGCGTGCGGGCTGGCCAGCAAACGCCAGGCATCCTTGTTGAACACATCCTCCAGGTCTCTGAACCGAACTTGGGGCGGGAGACCGCCGACGCTCGGGCGGAGGAAGATCTGCAGGCCCGTCAGCTCTTCGCCCGGCTGTACCTGCTCCTCGTGCTCGAACCGGCGCCCGGCGCCCATGAGCATCAGGCGCTTGTTCGATACCTCGGACGTGTGCCCTTCAGAGTCGGAGTGGAGTACACGGCCGCTGCGCAGGTAGGTCAGAATCTCGTCATCGCGGTGCGGATGCATAGCGATCAATGTCCCTGGCAGAACGTGCGCGTGGTCAATCCGCCCGATCGTGCCAACACCGCTGTCGTCGCCATCACCGGCTAGGCCGGGCCACAAGATCTCGATGCCGAAGCCTCCACTCCCGTGTCGACGCTTGATTGAACGTTCAAGCTTGATCGGAGCGTCCGTTGCCAGGCTGGTCATTGTTATTTCCTTTCGATGAGTGGCCTCAGCTCAAGTGACCTCCCAGGGTCAGAATGGGTGACTGCCGACTAAAAAGCGTGGATGTGGAAAAGGGGAACTCCATCCGCCCGAAACGGGCTTCGGTAGCGATTGCGCGGGTTTCGATCGCGCAATCGCCGTCTGATATTCAGAGTGCCAAAATCAGCTCAAATGCTCGGTGAGAAAGGCGCCGATGTCGTCGATAGCCTCGGGGGCGCTGCGCAAGGTGGTCACGTTGGACAAGAACACATGGATCATACCGTCCCAGATATGGGCCTCGATCTGACCTCCGGCAGCTTCCATCGCCTGAGCGTAGCGAACTGTGTCATCAAGGAAGACGTCATCTTCACCCACGTGGATCCGAATGGGCGGCAGGTCGGTCAGGTCGCCATAGATGGGCGAGACCCGCGGATCCTCGGGTGGTGTGGCGCCGAGATAGGCAGCCGCAGCGGTGATAAGGGCCGCCTTGGTGCTGAGCGGATCCGCTTCGGCCCGGTTGTCCATGCTCGGACTCTGGAGGGAAAGATCGACCCAGGGAG
>CAXBKI010000544.1:0-2554 GCA_963975955.1 uncultured Devosia sp. | reverse complement strand
TCCTGGTACAATCGGGCCGGTGTCGAACGCGTCATGGGGTTCTGCACGCCCGATGAGCTCGAAGAGTTCTTCCGCACCGTGCCCGAATTCGAGGACATGCTGGTGGGGTCAGGCATCATCCTGATCAAGTTCTGGTTTTCGATCACCAATGAGGAGCAGGAATTCCGCTTCCGCATGCGCATCGATGACCCGCTCAAGCAGTGGAAGCTGTCGCCCATGGACATGGAATCGCGCCGCCACTGGGAGGACTACACCAAGGCCAAGGAAGACATGCTGCAGCGCACGCACACCGCCAATTCGCCGTGGTGGGTGGTCGATGCCGATGACAAGAAGCGGGCGCGGCTCAATACGATCGCCCATCTGCTCGAGGCCATTCCCTATGCCGACGTGCCCAAGGTGGAGGTGGTGCTGCCCGAACGCATCCGCCATCCCGACTATGCGCGCGGCCCGGTGCCGCCCGAGATGTACGTCAAGTCGCGATACTGAGCGGCCCGCCCTTCTCCCCTGCGCGGAGCCGGTGACAATAGCAGCCGAGGCTTGCCTTGACTGCCGCTGCAACCGACAATGCAAGCCAGACAAGGGGAGCATTTGCCGTGGCACAGTCGGGTCAAATCGTGGGCGGGGGACCCAAGAAGGTTCTCTACACCCTGGCCACCATCGGCCGGATGGGCGTGGGCAAGGCCGCCAAGGCGCTGACGGCCAAGAATGCCTGCAAGGCCTGCGCCTATGGCATGGGCGGACAGCGCGGGGGCATGACCAATGAACTCGATGAGTTCCCGTCGGTCTGCAACAAGAGCGTGCAGGCGCAATCGACCGACATTCAGCCCGCCATTCCCACGGCAATCTTCGAGCACACCATCGATGACCTGGCCGAGCTGACCGGGCGCGAGATGGAGCAGCTGGGCCGGCTGGGGACGCCGCTGTTCAAGGCACGCGGCGCCAACCGGTTCACCCCGGTCGATTGGGAATTCGCGCTGGCCCATGCCGCCCACAAGCTCGGGGCCACCGCGCCGCAGCGCAGTTTCTTTTATTCATCGGGGCGCTCGTCCAATGAGGCGGGCTTCATCTTCCAGTTGCTGGCGCGGGCCTATGGCACCAACAATGTCAACAATTGCTCGTATTACTGCCACCAGGCGACGAGCGAAGGGCTGGCCACCACCATCGGCAAGGCGACCTCGAGCGTCGAGCTTGAAGACCTTACCGGCGCCGACCTGATCTTCGTGATCGGGGCCAATCCGGCGTCCAACCACCCGCGCTTCATTCACATGCTCAAGAACTGCCGTGAACGGGGTGGGCAGGTTATCGTGATCAACCCCGCCCGGGAGCCGGGCCTGGTCAAGTTCGCAGTGCCCAAATCACCCCGTTCCATGCTCAAGGGCGGCAGCGAGATTGCGTCCGATTACCTGCAGCCGCGCATTGGCAGCGACATCGCGCTGTTCAAGGGTATTGCCAAGGCGGTGCTGGAGCTGGGGCTGGAAGACAAGGCGTTCATTGCCGCCCACACCAGCGGGTTTGAGGGTTTCAGCGCGGATCTGCAGGCGCTGGACTGGGAGACGATCACGGCGGCCTGCGGCATTTCCCGCGAGGAGATTACCCATATCGCCAGGCAGTATGGCAGATCGGAGAATGCCGTGTTCGCCTGGGGCATGGGCATGACCCATCACCTGCACGGGGTGGCCAATGTCGAGGCGATCGCCAATCTGGCGAGCCTGCGCGGCATGGTGGGCAAGCGCTTTGCCGGGCTGCTGCCATTGCGCGGGCACTCCAATGTGCAGGGGATCGGCACGATCGGGGTCAAGCCGGTGCTGGCCAAGGATGTGCTGGACAAGATGGAGGCCGCGTTCGGCGTCACCTTCCCGGCGGCCAAGGGCATGGACACCATGGCGTGCCTCAAGACGGCCGAGGCTGGCGGTATCGACAGCGCCGTGATCATGGGCGGCAATCTGTGGAATGCCACCCCGGACACCGGCTTTGCCAGCCGGGCCATGGCGGCAATCGGCTTCAAGCTGTTTTTGACCACGACGCTCAATATGGGCCATGTGCACGGGCTGGGCGATGGCGAGGTGCTGGTCATGCCGGTTACCGCGCGTGACGAGGAGTGGGAGGCCACCACGCAGGAATCCATGTTCAACTATGTGCGGTTGAGCGATGGCGGGATCTGCCGGCTGGAAAATGTGCGACCCGAAAGCTGGATCCTGGGCGAACTCGGCCAGCGCCTGCTGCCCGATGGTCCCATCGATTTCAAGACCTTCAGCGCCCATGCCAGGGTGCGCGACGCGATTGCCGCCATCGTGCCGGGGCTTGAGGAACTGGCCGATATCGGGGTGGCCAAGCGCGAGTTCCACATCAAGCACCGCGTGATGCACACACCAGAATTCGGCACCGTCGACGGCCGGGCGCATTTTGTGGTGACGCCAATGCCGGCCGGTGGCGCCGCGCCGTTGCGGCTGGCGACAGTGCGCAGCGAGGGGCAGTTCAACTCCATCATCTACGAGGAAACCGACAGCTATCGCGGTGGGGCGGGACGCGATGCGGTGTTCCTCAATGCCGAGGA
>CAXBKI010000543.1:0-2556 GCA_963975955.1 uncultured Devosia sp. | reverse complement strand
GCGCACAGCCTGATCCGGCACATGTCACGCGGCTGGAATTTCCTCCGCCCCGAGCGCAATGAGAGCTTTGACGTGCTGCCCGCCAGCCAGCGGGTGCGCGAGGACATGTGGTATGCCGGCACTGCCGATGCCGTGTATCAGAATATGGATATCATCGAGGATTCGGGCGCGCGCTATATCGTCATCCTGGCGGGCGACCACATCTACAAGATGGACTATGAAATCATGCTGCGTCAGCATGTCGATACCGGCGCGGACGTGACCATCGGCTGCCTGGAAGTTCCGCGCATGGAGGCGGTCGGCTTCGGCGTGATGCATGTGGATGGGCGCGACCGCGTCGTTGAGTTCGTGGAGAAGCCCAAGGACCCGCCGGGGATTCCGGACAAGCCGGACATGGCGCTCGCCTCGATGGGCATCTATGTGTTCGAGACGCGTTTCCTGATGGAGCAATTACGCCGCGACGCAGCCACGGAAGGCTCCAATCGCGATTTCGGCAAGGACATCATTCCCTATATCGTCAAGAATGGCTCGGCCTGGGCGCATCGGTTTCCGCGCTCATGCGTCCGCTCGAGCAATGAGGAAGTCAGCTATTGGCGGGACGTCGGCACGATTGATGCCTACTGGAAGGCCTCCATCGACCTCACCGACATCAAGCCGCAGCTGGATCTGTACGATCGCGACTGGCCGATCTGGACCTATGCCGAGATCACGCCACCGGCAAAGTTCGTGCACGATTTTGATGGCCGGCGCGGTTCGGCGGTCAACTCGCTGGTATCGGGCGACTGTATCGTCTCGGGCGGGCACCTCAACCGGACGTTGCTATCGACCGGGTCGCGCGTTCATTCCTATTCGGTGCTTGAAGAGGCGGTGGTACTGCCCCATTGCGATATCGGGCGCAATGTCCGGCTGCGAAAGGTGGTTGTTGACCGTGGCGTCAATGTGCCCGAGGGGCTGGTGGTGGGAGAGGATCCCGAGTTCGACGCCAAGTGGTTCAGGCGCAGTGACGAGGGCGTGACGCTGATCACCCAGACAATGGTCAATAAATACCTGGCGGGACGATGATTGAAGTTCTCTCGGTCGCGTCCGAGGTCTATCCGCTGATCAAGACCGGTGGGCTCGCTGATGTGGCGGGCGCCCTGCCGAGGGCTTTGCTGGGCAATGGCGTGACCATGCGCACGCTGGTGCCCGGCTATCCGTCGGTGATGGCCAAACTCACTGGTGGCCGGGTCGTCCGAGAGATCGATGATCTGTTCGGGGTGCCCGCCAAGCTGATCGCGGCGCGTATCGAAGGGCTCGATATGATCGTGATCGATGCTCCGGCGTTGTATGACAGGCCGGGCAATCCCTATGTCAGCCCCGATGGCTGGGACTGGCCGGACAATTGGAAGCGGTTTGCGGCCCTGGGCTGGGTCGCCGCCGAGTTGGGCATGGGGATGGTCGAGGGCTACCAGCCGCAGGTCATCCATTGCCATGACTGGCAGGCCGGGCTGGCGCCGGCCTATATCAAGTTCGGCGTGGCACCGCATATCAAGACGGTCATGACGATCCATAACATTGCCTTCAAGGGCTTCTTCAGCGCCGAGATCTTCGGGCAATTGCGACTGCCGCCAGAGGCCTTCGGGGTGGGCGGCGTCGAATATTATGGCGGCGTGTCGTTCCTCAAGGCCGGCATGGAATGCGCGGACTATGTGACCACAGTCAGCCCCAATTACGCCGATGAAATCCGCACACCCGAATTCGGCATGGGGCTCGAGGGCTTGCTCAACGGTCGCGCCGACACGGTCACGGGCATTCTCAACGGCATTGATATAACGGCCTGGGACCCTACCACAGACAAGGCCTTGGCGCAGACCTTCTCGGCCAATACGATCAATCTGCGGCGTGCCAATAAACTGGCCCTGGTGGAAAAATTCGGTCTGGATGGCGACGACGGCCCGCTGTTCTGCGTCGTCAGCCGGCTGACGGACCAAAAGGGCATGGATCTGTTGCTGCAGGTGGTCAATGGTCTGGTTGATCTGGGCGGGCGATTGATCGTGCTTGGATCGGGCGAGGCTTACCTCGAGGATGGGTTCAGGCACCAGAGCGCGCTGCACCCGGGCAAGGTCAGCATTGCCAATGGCTACAATGAAGCGCTCAGCCATTTGATGCAGGGCGGCGCTGACGCCATCGTCATTCCGTCGCGGTTCGAGCCGTGCGGCCTGACCCAGTTATACGGTCTTCGCTATGGCTGTGTGCCGGTGGTGAGCCGCATTGGCGGGCTGGCGGATACCGTCATCGACGCCAATCCGGCGGCGGTGGCAGCAGAAGTCGCCACAGGGGTCGTGTTCGACGCGAACAGCGCGCAGGCGCTCTACGACGCCATCCGCAAAACGGTGGCTTTGTATAACAATGACAAGATCTGGAGGAAGATGCAGCGGCGCGGCATGAAGTCAGAGGTTTCCTGGCAGGCCAGTGCCGCGCGCTATGCCGATCTTTACACCAGCATTACCGGGCTCAAGAGCAATGATGATCCAGACCATTAACACGACGCCCTATGACGATCAGAAGCCGGGAACT
>CAXBKI010000542.1:0-2556 GCA_963975955.1 uncultured Devosia sp. | reverse complement strand
TACACTCTTTCCCTACACGACGCTCTTCCGATCTGTTGTAGGCGTGCTCGCCGTGGCTGGAGATATCCAGGCCATCGCTTTCGGCCGATTCGGCGACACGCAGGCCACCAAAGATCACCTTGACGATCTGCAGCGCGACGAAGGCCACCACACCGGACCAGACGATGGCCAATGCCACGGCCGTGGCCTGAATGACGAGCTGGCCACCCATGTCATAGCCATCGAGCGGATAGCCGCCGAAGGATGGGTTGGCAACGATTGCCGTGCCGAGCGCGCCAACGATGCCACCCACGCCGGCTTGAGGGTGACCACGGCCCACAGGCAGACAAGGCTGGCGACGGCGCCGAGCACGATGGCGCCCCCGACGCCGGAGAAACCGGCTGCCGGGGTAATGGCGACCAGACCGGCAACGGCACCCGAAACAACGCCGAGTGCGGAGGCATGGCCACGGGTGACCTTTTCGCCGATGGCCCAGGCCAGTGCGGCCGCGGCAGGGGCGATGATGGTGTTGAGCAGGGCAACGGCGGTCAGGCCATTGGCTTCGAGGTTGGAGCCGGCGTTGAAGCCGAACCAGCCGAACCACAGCAGGCCGGCACCGATATAGGTCATGACCAGATTGTGCGGCGCGATGGGTTCCTTCATGAAGCCAAGCCGCGGTCCAAGCACCAGGGCGGCGACGAGGCCGGCGACACCGGAGTTGATGTGCACGACCGTGCCACCGGCAAAGTCATAGGCGCCCAGGTTATACAGCAGGCCCGAGCCGGCCCAGACCATGTGCGCCATGGGTACGTAGGAGAAGGTGAACCAGATCGCCAGGAAGGCCATCAGGGCACCAAACTTCATGCGCTCGGCAATGGCGCCGACGATCAGGGTGGAGGTGATGCAGGCAAAGGTCAGCTGGAACACCACGAAAACGATCTTTGGCAGTTCAAACCCGGCCGAGAACGTCGCTGCGGTGCTGTCCGGCCCGATGCCCGACAGGAAGAATGCCGAAAAATCGCCGACAAAGGCCGACAGTCCGCCCTCGGTCGGGCCCTCAAAGGCCAGCGAATAGCCATAGGCCACCCAGAGCAGTGCGATCATCGAGAAGCCGGCAAAGACCTGGGTCAGGACCGACAGAATGTTCTTGGAACGGACCAGACCGCCATAGAACAGGGCAAGGCCGGGGATGGTCATGACGATGACCACCATGGTGGACACCAGCATCCAGGCTGTATCGCCTTTGTCGATCACGGCCGTCACGGCGTCCGCCGCCGGCGCAACCGCGTCCTGAGCAAAGGCCGGCAGCGCCAGCAGGAGGGAGGCCAGTGCTGCGCCCCCGAGGAGTTTAGAGGTCTTCATCTTGGTTTCTCCAATGACGCCTAGAGGGCGGCCGCGCCGGTTTCACCGGTGCGAATGCGAGTGACTGCCAGCAGGTCCAGCACGAAAATCTTGCCATCGCCGATGCGACCGGTCTGCGCGCTGTCGCGAATGGCGTTCGAGACGTCGTCGGCAATAGCGTCGTCGACGGCGATCTCAAGCTTGAGCTTGGGCAGGAAGTGCACGGCGTATTCGGTGCCGCGGTAGATTTCCGAATGCCCCTTCTGACGGCCGTAGCCCTTCACCTCGGTCACGGTCATGCCGTGAACATCGAGCGAAGTGAGAGCCTGACGAACCTCTTCGAGGCGGGATGGCTTGATAACGGCAATAACCAGTTTCACGTGTGCCCCCTTTGCAGCTTGTGCTTTTGGTCTGGAGTGACCCCATAGACTCAAGCGCCGTGCCAAGTGCTCGCGGGAGGCGAAATAGCTGGATTTCCAATGGGTTAGTAAATCGCGACGCGATGGATCGTCAAAGACCGGCGAATTTTGCCTGTTATTTAGGCAGGCCGGACAATGTCTGTGCACATTTCAGTGGCGGATTGTCGCAGGGATGCGGCCCACAGTTTGCGCGAGGGAGGCCTCTGTGGCGGACCAAGAGGGTGGGCCGCACGCCTTCAACAAGACGCGCCCGGCAGATGTGGTGGAAGGCCGGGCAACCCGGCCTTCCAGGAGTGTCTACTTGAACTCAGGATAGGCCTCGACGCCCACTTCGGCCAGGTCCATGCCCAGGTCTTCATCCTCGGCGCTGGGGCGCAGGCCCATGGTGGCCTTGAGGATGAACCACACCACGAAGCTCACGACGAAGACGAAGACGCCGACGATCAGGATGGAGATCAGCTGACCGCCGATGGTGGCGTCGCCATTGGTCAGAACCACCGCAAGAGTGCCCCAGATGCCGGCCAGCAAATGCACCGGAATGGCGCCGACCACATCGTCGATCTTGAAACGGTCGAGCATGGGCACGGCGAACACCACGATGACGCCGCCAACGCCGCCGATCAGCGTTGCCATGCCCAGACCGGGGGTCAGCGGCTCGGCAGTGATCGAGACCAGGCCCGCCAGGGCACCGTTGATGACCATGGTCAGGTCGATCTTCTTGTACATGATGCCGGTCAGGATCATGGCAGCCAGGGCGCCGCCAACGGCGCCGGCATTGGTGTTGGCCATGATGCGGCCGACGTCGGCAACGTCGCCC
>CAXBKI010000541.1:0-2580 GCA_963975955.1 uncultured Devosia sp. | reverse complement strand
TCTCCCCTTGAGGGAGAGGGTGGATCGGCCGCAGGCCGAGACGGGTGAGGGGTCGCTTCTCTTCCTCTAGCTACCGTGTGAACGACTGGGCGTTGCCCGCGTCGACATTGATGATGTTGCCCGTCGACTTGGCCGAGGCGTCCGAGGCGAAGAAGTAGATGGCTTCGGCAATGTCCTCGGGGAACACCGAGCGCTTGAGCAGCGAGCGCTCGCGATACATTTCCTCCAGGCCATCCTTGTCGGTCTTGTAGGTCGAGGCGCGCTGTTCGAGCCATTCGCCCGCCCAGATCTTGCTGCCGCGCAGCACGGCATCGGGATTGACCACATTGACGCGGATCTGCTCGCCGGCGCCTTCGAGCGCCAGGCAGCGCGCCAGGTGGATCTCGGCGGCCTTGGCGGTGCAATAGGCCGAGGCGTTGGGCGAGGCGGCAAGGCCATTCTTGGACGCCACGAAGACGACATTGCCGCCGATCTTCTGCTTGCGGAACAGCCGGAAGGCTTCGCGGCTGACCAGAAAGTAGCCGGTGGAAAGAATGTCCATGTTCTTGTTCCACAGCTCGAGCGTCGTCTCTTCGATCGGCGCCGAAGAGGCGAGGCCCGCATTGGAGACCAGGATATCGAGGCCGCCGAATTCGACAACGGCGTGGGCAAAGCCGGCGATGACCGCCTCTTCCCGGGTGACGTTGACGATGACGGGCCGGACAAAATCCTTGCCGAAGGCGCCCGAGAGTTCCTCGGTGGCGGCGGCCAGCGCAGTCTCGTCGATATCGGCGAGCACCACGCAGGCGCCTTCGCGCAGCAGCCGGACGGCGGTTGCCCTGCCAATGCCGCCGGCGCCGCCGGTGACCAGTGCGATCTGCCCGGCCAGCGATTTGGGCTTGGGCATGCGCGCCAGCTTGGCTTCTTCGAGCAGCCAGTATTCGATGTCGAAGGCCTCCTGCTCGGGCAGGCCCTGATACTCGCTGACGGTGGATGAGCCGCGCATCACATTGATGGCGTTTACGTAGAACTCACCGGAAATGCGGGCAGTGGCCTTGTCCTTGGCGAAGGTGAACATGCCCACGCCCGGCATCAGATAGACCACGGCATTGGGATCGCGCACGGCAGGGGAATTGTCGTGCTTGCAGCGGTCGTAATAGGCCTGGTAGTCGACGCGATAGGCGGCGATATCGGCCGGGATCTTGTCGACCACCGCATCGACATCGGGATTGGCCGGATCGAATTCGATCACCAGCGGGCGGATCTTGGTGCGCAGGAAGTGGTCGGGGCAGGAGGTGCCCAGCGCTGCCAGGGGGCGCAGATCGTTGGAATTGACGAATTCGAGCACGGCGTCGCTGTCATCGAAATGGCCCAGCTTGTGGCTGTCTTCCGAAATCAGGCCACGGATCTTGGGCATCAGCTTGGCGGCAATGGCGCGACGCTCGTCGGCCGGCAGGGACTGGACCGCAGCGCCACCGAAAATGGTCTTGCCCGCAGTCTGGCCTTCAAACCATTCGATGGCCTGGTTGATGATCGAAATGGTCGTCTCGTAGCATTCCTTGGGCGTGTCGCCCCAGGTGAACAGCCCATGGCTTTCGAGGATCAGGCCCTTGGAATTGGGGTTCTCTTCGCAATATTTGCCCAGCCACAGGCCCAGCTCGAAACCCGGCTTCTTCCAGGGCAGCCAGCCAATGGTGTCGCCGAAGATCTGCTGGGTGAGTTCCCTGGAGTTCTTGGAGGC
Organism: uncultured Devosia sp.; assembly: GCA_963975955.1. Taxonomy (GTDB): domain Bacteria; phylum Pseudomonadota; class Alphaproteobacteria; order Rhizobiales; family Devosiaceae; genus Devosia. Next base: position 860 of record CAXBKI010000541.1, on the reverse strand, counting down.
AGCAATCGCGATGATCGCGTCCGGGTGCATGTGGTCCACATAGGCGTGGTTCACATAGGCATGCAGCGGGGTATCGATCGAGGCCGCGCGGGGGTTGAGGTTGAAGGTGGCGTGCGGCAGGTAGCCCACCATCTCGTCCTCGAACTCGACGCCGCGATAAAGACCCTTGAGCGCCCGCAGCTTGTCCATGTAGAGCGTGGAAAAGCCGTCGAGCTTGATCGAGGCGCTGTCGCCGCCCGAGCCCTTGACCCACAGCACTTCCACGGTTTCGCCGGTCAGCGGATCCTTCTGCATGATCTTGGACGAGGTGTTGCCACCGCCATAATTGGTCACGCGCTTGTCGCTGCCCAGCAGGTTTGAGCGATAGACGAGGCGTTCCGGCTCGCTCATGGCGGCTGCTTTGGCATCGTCCCAGAGGTTGGCGAGGCGCTTGGGCGCGGAAGTGGACATAAGACTCCTCCCAGAGGGTAAGCTGTTATCAAGGGTTGGCCGGAGATGGCCATGATCGAGCAGGCCTGTCAATCAGAAACGATCATAAACAAGCACCCATGCGCAATATGGTTCGAAGTTGACGGTTTGATGATTGACAGTGATCGAAATCGATGGGAAGGAATGCGTCAGGGGGATAGCTGCCTTGCACGAAACAGAACGCCACAGAGTGATCATTGCAGCGGTCCAGACCCGTCCCATGGTGACGGTCGCCGATATCTGCGAGGTCACCGGATCGTCTGAGGCCACCATAAGGCGCGATATCGCGGCGCTCGACATGCGCGGCGAAGTCCGGCGGGTGCGGGGCGGCGCGGAAGCGGTCAATCCTCCCGAGCAGACCGCGCTGATGGGGCGACCCTTCTCGGTCAACC
>CAXBKI010000540.1:0-2598 GCA_963975955.1 uncultured Devosia sp. | reverse complement strand
CCGTTGTCGCGGTGGAGGCTGACTGGCCTGATGCGGCGCGGATCGATGGCGTCAAGCCGTGGCAACGCCTGATGTTCATTACCATCCCGTTGCTGCGGCCCACTTTGCTGTTCGTGCTGGTGGCCGATGTGTCGATCAATTTCCTGCTTTTCGCGCCGATCTTCATGCTGACACTGGGCGGCCCCGCCGATTCCACCAATGTGCTGATGTATGAAGCCTACAAGTCCGGCTTCGTGTTCGGTGACATGGGGCGGGCCATGGCGATCATCGTCGTGGTTGTCGCCGTGCTGCTGGTGATCGTGGGGCTGCAGTTCAAGCTGCTGTCGTCCCCCAGGGAGGCGCGTCGATGAGCGGGGCAAGGATTCAGATCAGGCGCGGGGCAGGGCTGGGTGCCAAGCACCTGGTCTATGCGCTGATCGCGTTCATCTTCGTGCTGCCGCTGTGGTGGGCCGTGGTTTCCTCGCTGCGCCCCAATGGTGAGGTGTTCGCCGATATCTTTCCGATGACGGCCAAGGCATTGCTGCCGTCGCCGCTGACCTTCGAGGCCTATACGGCGGTGTTCGAGCGCGGCTTCGGCACGATCATTGCCAATACAATGTTCATTGCGCTGGTCACCATGGCCGCCGGCCTGGTGGTCAATGGCGCGGCCGGGTTTGCCTTCGCCATGTTCGCGTTCAAGGGCAAAAAGGTTATCCTCACCCTGGTCATCGTCAGCTTCATGCTGCCCTTTGAAGCCATCGCCCTGCCGCTTTACACGGTGACCCAGCAATTGGGCTGGCTCGACAATGTGCTGGCGCTCATCATGCCCAGCGTCGCCAATGGACTGGCCGTGTTTCTGTTCTACCAGTTCTTCAGCCAGGTGCCGCGCGACTATGTCGAAGCGGCGCGGCTCGATGGGGTGAGCTGGGGCAATATCCTGTTCCGCATCTATGTGCCGCTCTCGATGCCGACCTGCATCAGTGCCGCGCTGCTGCTGTTCATCTTCCAGTGGGAAGCCTTCCTCTGGCCGTTGCTGGCCATGCCGAGCCAGCAGTTCAAGGTCATCCAGGTGGGCATGGCGGCCTTCCAGCAGCAGTACCAGACCATCTGGAACCAGCTGTTCGCCGTGTCCGTCATCACCGCGCTCATTCCCATCGCGCTGCTGCTGCCGCTGCAACGCTACTATGTCCAAGGGCTCGCCGGCGCGGGTATCAAAGGCTAATCTGGAGGCTCCAATGGCTGGTCTGTCACTGCGCGGTATCAAGAAATCCTTCGGCCAGACCGATATCCTGCACGGTATCGACCTGGACATCACTGACGGTGAGTTCGTGGTGTTTGTGGGACCCTCGGGCTGCGGCAAGTCGACCTTGCTGCGGATCATTTCCGGGCTGGAAACGGCCTCGGCCGGCACCATTGCCATTGGTGCGCGCGATGTTTCCCAAATGGATCCTGCGCTGCGACGCGTCGCGATGGTGTTTCAATCCTACGCGCTCTACCCGCATATGAGTGTGGCGGAAAACATCGGCTTCGGGCTGCGCATGAACGGCATGCCCAAGGCCGAGGTGAAGCAGAAGGTGGACGAGGCGGCGGCGATCCTGCATCTGGGAGAACTGCTCACCCGGAAACCCAAGGAGCTTTCGGGCGGCCAGCGCCAGCGCGTGGCGATCGGTCGTGCCATTGTGCGGCATCCGGAAGTGTTTCTGTTCGACAGCTCGATGCCACGATGATCTATGTGACGCACGACCAGGTTGAAGCCATGACGCTGGCCGACCGCATTGTCGTGCTGCGGGCCGGGCGGGTGGAGCAGGTGGGTACGCCGCTCGAGCTCTATGACAATCCCGACAACCTCTTCGTCGCCGGGTTCATCGGCTCACCGCGGATGAATTTTCTGCGCGCTGAACTGGCCGAGGATGGCAGCGTGGTATTGACCGACTTCGAGAAGGCGGTCGTGCCGTTCACCTTTGCCGATCGCCCGCCCGCCGACACGGCGCTTCTGCTCGGGGTCCGGCCTGAGCAGTTCGACGCCAGCGGCGACGTGTCGCTGGCTCTGGCGGTGGATCTCGTCGAGCACCTGGGCGGGAGCTCCTTTGCCTATGCCAGCTCGGACACAGATCATCCCGTGATCGTGGAGGTGCGCGACCGGCGTCATCTGATGGGTGGCGGTCTGCTGCAGACAGGGTTCAACTCAAACCAGGCGCTGCTGTTTGATGCCAGGACTGGCAATCGCGTCCGTTAGGTTTTTACGGCGCTCGGCTGACGGTTCATCGGCGCCGGGGAGGGACCGTACCGCACCAGGATCAGGTGTATCCGCTCGCAGGATTCAGTGGTATTTCAATGCCGCGTTGGCGCCTAGCGTGCCGACCCGCCGTGGCTTGTCGCTTTGGTTCTTGCGACGCGCGGCAATGATCGGCAGGTTGGCGCGATCAGAGTGCTCAAGCAGGCTTGGGCAGAAGTGAAACCGGGTCGGAAGCGATATGGCAACAGGTGGAAGGGCGGGCGGCAGCCGCATGGCTGGGCCCTCCAGGATCGCGCTCTATCGCTTGCTGCTGCTGGTTTTCCTGATAGCTCTGTGGTGGGTTATCTCATTGCATGTGCGGGCCAATTTTATTCCCAGCCCAT
>CAXBKI010000539.1:0-2603 GCA_963975955.1 uncultured Devosia sp. | reverse complement strand
GCTTCGGCCAGGGCGGTGCGCTCGACCACCGACCACATGACGGGCTTGGAACCGCGATAGAGCTGTCCTGACATCGAGACCTGCATCAGCTCGCGGGCGATCTGCGCTTCGGCGTCAAAGCTCATGGTCAGGTAGGGATTGTCCCATTCGCCCAGGATGCCCAGGCGCTTGAATTCCTCGCGCTGCACATCGACCCACTGCTCGGCAAAGGTGCGGCATTCCTGGCGGAATTCAACGACCGGCACTTGGTCCTTGTCCTTGCCCTTGGCGCGGTACTGTTCCTCGATCTTCCATTCGATGGGCAGGCCGTGGCAATCCCAGCCCGGCACATAGGCCGAGTTGTAGCCCAGCATCTGCATCGAGCGGCTCACCAGATCCTTGAGGGTCTTGTTGAGCGCGTGGCCGATATGGATATTGCCATTGGCGTAGGGAGGGCCATCATGGATGGTAAAGAGCGGGCGATCGGCAGCCTGCTCGCGCTGAAGCTTGTAGATATCCATGTCTTCCCAACGCTTGAGCCAGTCAGGCTCGCGCTGCGGCAGGCCCGCGCGCATCGGGAAATTGGTCTCGGGCAGGAAAAGGGTTGCCGAATAGTCGGTTTCGGCGGCGCCTGTGACGGGTTCGGTCATGGGAAACGTCAATCGTTCTGGAGATTTTTCGTCTGGAAATTTGGCTGCCTTTTAGCAAGGCGACGGCCAAGGGGCAAAGACTGATTTGGACAGCGGGCGTCGGTGGCAATCAGCCGATGAAGCCAAGCTTGCTGTCGAGCGCGCCCAGGGGACGCGCGGTGCTAATCAGTGCCCGAGCCTTGCCGCTGTCGCGGTCCATGGCAGCGATCAGTTCCTCGAGCCCGGAAAAGACTTCCTGGCCGCGAATGTGACCGATCAAGGCGACCGAAATGGTCTGGCCGTAGATGTCGGCGTCGAAATCGAAAAGATGGGTCTCAAAGGGCGGGCGCTGGTTGTTGAACATGGGCTTGCCGAAGGCGGCAACACCGTCCAGCACGCGACCTGCAACCTTGGCGCGAACGGCATAGACGCCCTGTGCCAGCTGAAAACTGGCATGGGTCATTGTATTGGCCGTGGGGTAGCCAAGCTCCCTGCCCCGCTGGTCGCCCTTGACCACGCAGCCATCAAAAAACCAGTGATAGCCAAGCAGCCGATTAGCCGCCGAGATGGCACCCTCCGAAAGAGCCGCGCGAATGCGCGAGGACGAGATGACCTCATCGCCCTCGTCCATCAGGTCGAGGGTTTCGACGACGAAGCCGCTGGCATCGCCGGCGGCCTTGAGGAAGGCCGGCGTGCCGCGACGCTGCCGCCCAAAATGAAAATCGGACCCAACGATGACACCGGTGACACCGAGCGCATCGACCAGAAAACGGGCGACAAAATCTTCGGCCTCGATCAACGAGAAGGCGCGGTCGAAATCGAGGATGGCGATGGCATCAAGCCCGAACGCTTCGGCCAGCCGCGCCTTGGCATCTCCCTCAGTCAGCCGGAACATGAAGGGCGCAGGAGCAAATACATCGCGCGGATGCGGCTCGAAGGTGAGCACAACGGCAGGCACGCCAGCCGCGTCGGCCCGGGCCTTGAGAGTGGACAGCACCATCTGGTGACCGCGATGAAAGCCGTCGAAATTGCCAATGGCGACATAGGCGCCCCGCAGCGTGGCCGGCACGTCATTCAGATTGGACAGACGCAGGAATGACGTCATGGCACTACCAGGACAGGCGCGGCAGAAAGCCGGCCATGCGGGCACCGCTGGGGGCGACCAGATCGATGATGGCTTGCGGATCAGGCTTGCCGAAGGCGTCGAGTTCAGCGGCGTGAATAGAGCCGGTTACAAACAGCAGATCGAGCCCGAACTGGGCCGCGCCGGTCGCGTCGGTGCGAACGCTATCCCCAATGGCCAGGACGCGCGCCTTGTCGAGTGGCCTGCCCGCCGCCGCCTCGGCCAGACGAAACGCCTCCTGATAGATGGGACGATAGGGCTTGCCCGCCATCAGCACCATGCCGCCCATGGCGGCATAGAGATCGCCAAGGGCGCCACCGCAATAGATGATCTTGTCGCCATGCTCGACGACGCGATCGGGATTGGCGCAGATCATGGGCAATTTGCGCTCCAGCCACACCTTGGCGCGCTCGCGGTACATTTCGGGCGTATCGTCATCGGTGTCGAGGTCGGTGACCACGACAGCCTCGGCCTCCTCGACACCGGCGCGCCGCACATTGAGCCCTTCATAGAGCGCATCGTCCTCGGTGGGCGGCCCGACATGGTGGATAGCCTTGCCGGAATACTTCGCGATCATCGAGCGGGTGGCATCGCCCGACGACACGATGGCGTCATAGGCGTCGCGCGTAACACCAAGCCGGTCCAGCATGTCGATCAGCGGGCCCGAGGGACGCGGCGCATTGGTGATGAATACCACTTTGCCGCCCGCCTTGCGGTACTCGACGAGCGCCTGAACGGCACTGGGGAACGCCGCCACGCCATTATGAACAACGCCCCAGACGTCACTCAAAACGGCGTCATAGCGGCCGGCAAGATCGGCAAGACCGGAGATCGAAGGCAGCAGGCTGGTCATCGCGACGTTCCGATGTGGA
>CAXBKI010000538.1:0-2608 GCA_963975955.1 uncultured Devosia sp. | reverse complement strand
TGGTGAGGCGCACATCGGTTTCGGCCAGCACGCTGTCGATCTGGTGGCCGAGCGCGTCGAGTTCATCCCAGCTGGCGTCCGAGAACGGCTTGGTTATGCGCGGGTGCTCGGCGACGCGATCCACCCGCATGGCGAAATCGAATTCGACCTCGGCATAGGAGGCGGTGCCCGAGATCGGGGCGGCATTGCGGTAATGGGGCGTGGCGGCCAGCGGCACGTGGCTTTCGCCGGTCAGCAGGCCCGAGGTCGGATCGAGACCAACCCAGCCGGCGCCGGGGAGGTAGACTTCGCACCAGGCGTGCAGGTCGGTGAAGTCATGGTCAGTACCGGCGGGGCCATCGAGCGAGACCAGGTCGGGCTTGAGCTGGATCAGATAGCCCGAGACGAAGCGGGCGGCAAAGCCGAGATTGCGCAGGGTCTGCACCAAGAGCCAGCTTGAATCGCGGCAGCTGCCCTTGGCATTGCCCAGGGTTTCCTCCGGCGTCCAGACGCCGGTTTCCATGCGCACCACATAGGCGAGCTTCTGCTGGATCGAGGCATTGATGGCGGTGACGAAGTTCACCGTGTTCATCGGCGTCTTGTCGATGCTGTCGAGGAACTGCTGCAGCAGCGGGCCCACCGGCTCGGGCTGCATATAGATCGACAGATCAGAGCGGATATCTTCAGGGTACTGGAACGGAAAAATCTCCGCGCTCTCTTCGACGAAGAAATCGAAGGGATTGTAGACGGTCATGTCGGCGACCAGATCGACTTCGATCTTGAGCTCGGTGACCGGTTCGGGGAAGACGATGCGGGTCAGGAAATTGCCGTAGGGGTCCTGTTGCAGATTGACGAAGTGCAGGCTGGGCGAGACCTTGAGCGAATAGCTCAGCACCTTGGTCTTGGAATGGGGTGCCGGCTGCAGCCGGATGATCTGCGGCTGCAGGTAGACCGGGCGGTCATATTTGTAGTGGGTCAGGTGATAGACGGCGGCTTTGATCGACATGCGGGTGCGTCGCTCTCTTCAGGCCACAGGACAGAGGTGCAGACTAGCGAGTGTGCGGGCATATCGCCAGCGCGCATCTTGCAGGTCAGCTCATCGCGTCGATAACCTGCCGATGACGCAGCATTTCGAGGAAAATGCGGTAGTCCTTGTCAAATTGCGGCCGGGCGGCGGCATCGGGGGCGCGCGCCCGGCCACCCTGTTGCATGGCGACGCAGGCCTGATCCAGGCTGGGATAGAGGCCGGCTGCGGTGGCGGCAACCATTGCCATGCCCAGCAAGGTGGCATCCTTGGCTGCCGACTCAACGACCGTGCAGCCGGTGGCGTCGGCATAAAGCTCCATCAGAACCGCATTCTTGGTGTGGCCGCCGGTGACATGGAGGGTATCGATGGCGTAGCCGCGGGTATTGAGGGTATCGAGGATATGGCGGACACCCAGGGCAATCGACACGCTGGCGCGCCAATAGAGCCGGCACAGCGAGTCGAAGTCGCTGTCGAGGGTCAGGCCGGAAAGCACCCCCAGGGCGAAGGGGTCGCCCAGCGGCGAGCGGTTGCCATGAAAGTCGGGCAGGACATGCAGCCGGCTGGCCAGGGCCAGACCTTCCTGCTGGCGCAACTCCAGGATGCGGGCGGCAATGGCGCCGTGCATCCGCGCGTCGGGTTCGCCGCCGGCACTGTGCCAGCGGATCAGGTGATCGAGCAGGGCGCCGGTGGCCGATTGGCCGCCCTCATTGAGCCAGACGCCAGGCAATACCGCGCCGAAATAGGGGCCCCAGACGCCGGTTGTGGGGCGGTCCTCGGCCGATAGTGCCATGACGCAGCTGGAGGTGCCGGCAATCAGGGCCAGGTGACGGTCGATGGTGTCGACATCGCGGGTGAAAGCGCCCAGCACGCCGAGCGCGCCGGCATGGGCATCAATCAGGCCCGCGCCAACCTGGCAGGCCGTAGTCAGGCCCAGATCGGCTGCGGCGGCCTCGGTCAGGCTGCCCAGATTGCTGCCGACCGGGCTCGCCTGCGCCGGCAGAGCGGCCTTGGCGAGCATGTCCTCGAGCCCCACCCTGGCGAGAAAATCGGTCTGCCAGCCGGGCTGCTGGTGCGCCAGATAGGTCCATTTGCAGGTCAGCGTCGACTGGCTGCGGGCGAGAGAACCGGTGGCTTTCCAGGAGAGGAAGTCGGCCAGATCAAACATCATGCCCGCGCGCGCCCAGGTCTGGGGCAGATGGCGCTTGAGCCACATCAGCTTGGGGACCTCCATCTCCGGAGACATGACGCCGCCGGCGTAGCTGAGCACGGCGTGGCCGGTGCGGGTGCATTCATCGGCCTGGCTGAGGGCGCGGTGGTCGAGCCAGACGATGGTGTCCCACCGGTCGTCGCCGCCGGTCGAGACGGTCAGCGGCCGACCATCGGCATCGCGGACCACCAGCGAGCAGGTCGCGTCAAAGCCAAGCCCGGCAACCTGCTCGGGCCGCGCGCCGGCGAGGGCCATGGCGTCGCGCACTGCCCCGCACACGGCGCGCCAGATCTGCTCGCTATCGTGTTCGGCGTGGTTGGCATCGGGGCGGTTCATGGCGATGGGCTGCTCGGCGCGGCCCAGGAGAATCCCCTGGGACGTCAGCACGCCGGCTC
>CAXBKI010000537.1:0-2610 GCA_963975955.1 uncultured Devosia sp. | reverse complement strand
TATGTCGTGGTCAAGATCCCGCGCTTTGCCTTCGAAAAATTCCCCGGTGCCGACAATCGCCTGACCACCTCGATGAAGTCCGTGGGCGAAGCCATGGCCATCGGCCGTACCTTCCAGGAAAGCCTGCAGAAGGCGCTGCGCTCGCTGGAGACCGGTCTGACCGGCCTTAATGAAATCGGCATTCCGGGCCTGGGCGAAGGCGAAGACAAGAACGCCATCAAGGCCGCGCTTGGCACGCCAACCCCCGATCGCCTGTTGCATGTGGCCGAGGCTATGCGCCTGGGCATGAGCCTGGAAGACATCCACGAAGCCTGCAAGATCGACCCCTGGTTCCTCGAACAGATGCAGGGCATCATCGACATGGAAGCCAAGGTCCGCGAATTCGGCCTGCCCCAGGACGCGGTCAACCTGCGCGCGCTGAAGGCGATGGGCTTCTCCGATCCGCGCCTGGCCCAGCTCGCCAATATCAAGGCCTCCGACGTGCGCAAGCTGCGCCATTCGCTCGATGTGCGGCCTGCCTACAAGCGCATCGACACTTCGGCTGCCGAATTCGCCTCGCCAACAGCCTATATGTACTCGAGCTATGAAGTGCCCTTCGCCGGCGCTGTCGCGGACGAGGCCAAGCCATCCGATCGCAAGAAGGTAGTCATTCTCGGCGGTGGGCCAAACCGCATCGGCCAGGGCATCGAGTTCGACTATTGCTGCTGCCATGCGGCCTTCGCGCTGGCCGACGCCGGCTACGAAACCATCATGATCAACTGCAACCCCGAGACGGTCTCGACCGACTATGACACCTCGGACCGCCTCTACTTCGAGCCGCTGACCGAAGAAGATGTCATCGAGATCCTTGAGCGCGAGAAGCGGAACGGCACCCTGCATGGTGTGATCGTCCAGTTTGGCGGCCAGACCCCGCTCAACCTGGCAGAGGCCGTGCAGAAGGCCGGCGTCCCGATCCTGGGCACCCAGCCCGACGCCATCGACCTCGCCGAAGATCGTGACCAGTTCTCCAAGCTGCTCAACCGGCTTGAGCTGACCCAGCCCAAGAACGGCATTGCCTATAGCCTGGAGCAGGCACGCATCATTGCCGAGCGCCTGGGCTATCCGCTGGTGATCCGCCCCTCCTACGTGCTGGGCGGCCGTGCCATGGCCATCGTGCACTCCTCTGCCGAGTTCGAGCGCTATGTACAGGATACGCTGACCGGCCTAGTGCCGCCGCACATCATGCTGCGCTATCCCAATGACAAGACCGGGCAGATCAACTCGGTCCTGTCCGATAATCCGCTGCTGTTTGATGCCTATCTCTCCGGCGCCACCGAAATCGATGTCGACTGCCTCTGCGACGGCAAGGATGTCTTCGTCGCCGGCATCATGGAGCATATCGAGGAAGCCGGCATTCATTCGGGCGACAGCGCCTGCTCGCTGCCCCCCCAGCACCTGAGCCCCGAAGTCATCGCCGAACTCAAGCGCCAGACCGCCGAGCTCGCCTTCGCGCTCAAGGTCGGTGGCCTGATGAACGTGCAATATGCGCTCAAGGACGGCATCATCTACCTGCTCGAAGTCAATCCGCGCGCTTCCCGCACGGTACCTTTCGTCGCCAAGGTTATCGGCCAGCCCATCGCCAAGATCGCCAGCCGCATCATGGCCGGCGAAAGCCTGGCCAGCTTCGGCCTGGTGGAAAAGACCTTCAAGCATGTCGCCGTCAAGGAAGCTGTGTTCCCGTTCAACCGGTTCTTGGGCGTCGACACCGTGCTTGGACCTGAAATGAAGTCCACCGGCGAGGTTATCGGGCTCGATACTGATTTCGCCATGGCCTTCGCCAAGTCGCAGATGGGCGCCGGCTCCAAAGTGCCGACCAGCGGCGCGGTGTTCATCTCCGTGCGCGACCAGGACAAGCAGTATATTGTCGACATGGCTCGCCATCTCGTCGAAGGCGGTTTCACCATCATCGCCACTGGCGGCACGCAGAAATATCTGGTTGAGAACGGCATCGCCGCCACCAAGATCAACAAGGTGCTCGAGGGTCGCCCCCACATCGTGGATTCGATGAAAAACGGCGGCGTGCAACTGGTGATCAACACCACCGATGGCATGAAGTCGATCAGCGACAGCCGTGACATCCGCCGCACCGCGCTGCTTGCCAAAATCCCCTATTACACCACCATCGATGGCGCACTGGCAGCCGTGGAGGGTATCGTTGCCCTGCAGAAGGGCAATCTGACGGTCAGTTCGCTCCAGAGCTACTTCGCCGCCTGATCGTCTCCGATTCACTTTGGCGGCCGCGGTGTGTTTGGACACCGCGGCCGTTGCGTTTTTGCGATACTCTAGCCATCGTGCTGCCGAGCAGATAGCGAGGGAAACAGGATGATGAGATACGCCGCCGCCGTGGGTTTGCTGCTTGCCACCACAGCTGTGGCGAGCGCGCAAACCCTCGACGAGCAGATCACCAGCTTCCTGAGCGCGCCCGGCTTTGCGCCACAGGATGTTCCCGGCCTCACGGACAAGCTCGACCAGATGTGGCTCGACGCAGCCAATGTGTCGCCGGGCGGCGCCGTGGGACCGATCGAAAAGGCGATTCTGATCGCCGACACCGCCATTGCCTCGACCCGCACC
>CAXBKI010000536.1:0-2619 GCA_963975955.1 uncultured Devosia sp. | reverse complement strand
CGAGCGGCGACAGCCCCTCGCGATCCACCTTGTTGATGAAGGTGATGATCGGAATGTCGCGCAGGCGGCAGACCTCGAACAGCTTGAGGGTCTGGGCCTCGATGCCCTTGGCCGCATCGATCACCATGATGGCCGCGTCGACGGCGGTCAGAGTGCGATAGGTATCTTCGGAGAAGTCCGAGTGGCCCGGCGTATCGAGCAGGTTGAGGGTCAGCCCGTCATAGTCGAACGTCATCACCGAGGAGGTGATGGAAATGCCGCGCTTCTGCTCCATCTCCATCCAGTCCGAGCGGGTCGAGCGCACGCCTGCCTTGCCGCGCACTGCGCCCGCCGACTGGATTGCGCCGGCCGCAGCCAGCAGGCGCTCGGTGAGCGTGGTTTTACCGGCGTCCGGATGCGAGATGATCGCAAATGTGCGGCGGGTGCGGAATGGTTCGGCAAGGGACCGGGGCGCAGCCTCGGCGACGTTGGATAAGGACATGGATTCTGCTGGACTGTTGGGCCGCAGTCAGGCGCGGCAAGTTGGCCGCTATATAGGCGATGGTGCGAGGGGGGTCAAACTGGTGTTGGGCGGGATGCAGCGCCCTCGTCCTTCGACAAGCTCAGGACGAGGTCTGACGAGAGGCTGGCCCAGGATGAGGTCTGACGAGAGGTCGGCTCAGGATGTGGTGTGCTGAGGTCTTGGTGCAGGATGATATCCGCTGGGACGTCGGCTCCAGACGAGGCTCTTGGTGAGGTATTGCGGGATATTCCAGCAGACCTCATGGTGAGCCTGTCGAACCACGAGGTCCTGCAGGATCGGCCAGGGGGCGGCTCAGTCGGGCTCATTGTCCAGCATGTGCCCGATGAAGCTGCGCACTTCTTCGATGGCCATGCCCAGATCGTCGAGGCGCTCGGGCGCCAATGGCCGGCCAGCCTGCAGTTCGGTTTCGGCGGCGCTGGCCAGATTGGCTACCGCAAAGGCCCCCACCCCACCCGAAGCACCCTTGATCGAATGCAGGTTCAGCGCCAGATCGTCATGGCTCGACGACCGCTGCAGCCGGCCGAAATAGGTCTTGATGGTGGTGTCATACATGCGCAGGATCTCGTATTCGAGATGCTCATCGCCCAGGCACTGCTTGGCCAGGTGAACCAGATCAATCGGGCGGTCGGCCCGGTTGATGGCATTGGGTTGAATCTGTTCGGCTGTGGCCGGGGTGCGCGCCATGCTGATCGCTCCGTTACGCACGGCTACGCGTCCAACAGGACAATGCCGCATTGGCTAAACCTAGATTGAGCAGATGAACAGGTTGTTAAGCCATGCTTTTGCCTTGGTTTGCCCTTTCACATGCCGCCGGACCTTCCCCAGAAAATTAACCCTTGGGTAAGATTCCGTTCGGTTTGCCTCAAATTGAATGTATTAATGGGATTTGAACCAGCGCGCGGCGGCGGCGGGGGTTGGAAGCGATGCGGGGCATTTGCATCGAATTGTTTCCATTTGGCCACGGACCCGGCAATGGGTCGGGGGCATAGTTCTTCCCAGAATCCGCCTTGTTGCTGTCAAGCCGATGCGAGAGTTGTATAGAGTATGGCGAAGAACCCGACCCCCACAAACGATCCCGCCGCTTTGGCGTTCTCGGCTGTCGAAGACGCCCTCAAGGAATCGGTGTTCAACATGGACAACGCGGCCCAGCAGGCATCCGAGCGCAAGCCGACGGACATCGGCCGCAGCGAACGGCTGCGCGCAGCCGACAAGATTGCCCAGCAGGCCGGCGCCGTCGCCAATGACGACCGCTACCCGACATCCAAGATCCTCTACAGCCTGCAGAACCGCTCGTCCGCCGCGCCGACCTGGATCGCGCTGGTCCTCTCGATCGTCTGGCTGGCCGTCTCGGCCGCCGGCGGCTGGCTGCGCTATGGCGACCAGATCGGCAATTTCGGCAGCTTCGTGGGCACTATCGACTTCATCGGCCTGATCGCCATCATGTTCGTGCCGGTCGTGACATTTTTCGGCATCGCCACCCTGTTCCGCCGCGCCCAGGACCTGCGCAATGCCGCTTCCTCGATAACCCAGGCCGCCATGCGGCTGGCCGAGCCCGAAGTGACGGCCGCCGACAAGGGCGCCTCGGTCGGCCAGGCCGTGCGCCGCGAAGTCAACGCACTGGGCGATGGCCTGGAACGCGCCCTGTCGCGCGCCGGCGAACTCGAGGTGATGATCCACAACGAGGTCACCGCGCTCGAACGCACCTATTCGGACAATGAATCGCGCATGCGCGCCCTGATCGCCGAGCTGGCCAGCCAGCGCGAAAGCGTGCTCACCAATACCGACCGCGTGCGCGAAGCCATCACCGAGAGCCATACCGGCCTGGTGTTTGACCTCGACATGATCAGCCAGCGCATTTCCGGCACGATCGTGGAAAGCGGCGGCAATCTGACCCGCGCGCTCGAAACCGCCGGCAATACGCTGACCAATTCGTTCGGCGAGCGGACCGAGAGCTTCGTCTCGCTGGTCGACAACCGCACCACCGACTTCATCTCCGCGCTCGACGACAGTGCCGGCCGCCTGTCGCTGACCTTCCAGGATCAGACCGCCAGCATGGCCAAGACGCTCGACGAGCGCGCCGCAGCGCTCGCAGTGGC
>CAXBKI010000535.1:0-2621 GCA_963975955.1 uncultured Devosia sp. | reverse complement strand
GCACCCTGAGCCAGGCGCTGAAGGCACGCACCAGCATCTAGCCGGCCCGTTCGCTAGTCGGCATTGTCCTTGCTGTCGAGGTCCTCGGCAGCCTCGTCGATCTGCTCGGCCTCTTGCTGGGCTGCATCGTCGGCCGCCGAACCCTGCTCGATGGCCTCGCGGGCATCGACATCATCTGGCGAGAGGGTGTCGAGCCGATCGCCCTGCCCACCATCGGCAGCCGCGGCCAGACCGGCATAGTCGGCGCCGTCATCGGCATTGTCCATGCTGGTGCTGAGCTCCTCGATGGCCCGGTCCACTTCCTCGAGCAAAGATGCCGGGTCCTGGTCACCCCAGTCGCCGCTTTCGCGCGCAACGCTTTCCTCGCGCAGCTCACGCAGTCGCGCCAGCCTGTCGCTGGCCGGGCGATCTTCACCGTAAAGCAACTCTTCAACCTCGGTCTGGGTATAGGGCTGGGCAGTCCCAGGCTGATCGGTGCTGTCGAAATCTGTGTCCTGCCCCAGCAAGGTGCCGGGGTGATGGATGTGGTCAGCCATAGCGATCTCCTGCAGTCGATTGACACAGGGGTAACGCAGAGGCGCGGCGGTGGTTCGCCGCCGGCAAGAATAGTGATCGCAAACGTATTGCGCGCGACGCCCGGCATGGCCGAACCACCGCACCTTGAGTGTGGCGCTCAAGGTGCCAAGTGCAGCAGGGTCGGGGGGCCGCTAGGCGGCAAGAGACAGGGGCGCGACGCCTTCGGTCAGCGCGGCATAGCAGGCCCGCAACTGTTCGATGCCATAACCACAGGCAGCGATCTGGGTGACGAGGTAATCAAAACCCCCGCGCCCGTCCGGAGAGCGTATCCCGGCCTCGACAACGCGATCGGCGAATATTGCCGCATCATCGGCGCCCAGGCCCAGGCATTGCGCCACCAGCGTCGCAGCCGACCGATCGGTGTGGGCGCGGTCGAAGAAACGGCGCTCCTCAACCAGGAAGTATTTCCGCAGAGTTGCTTCTTGCGCCTTGAGCGAATTGGTCATCATTGTCCCCGAGCGCCTTGATGGCGCCTGAGGTCAAATTGAGCCGGCCGGCTTAAGCGGATCTCTCGGCAATCGATAGAATTGACGCGGTCTGGCTGTCGGTGCCAGGGGATCGACGTCCCCATCGCCTCTTTTGTTCCGCGGTGCAATTTAAAAGCAAGGCAGTCAGCATCTTAGTGCCGTTGACGGCTCGGTAACCACAAACACAAAGCGGCATCCGGCGAGGCGCCCGCGGGTCACATGCGGGCCACAGATCGGCATGCGCCGGCCCTTGCCGCCTGTCCTCGCCCAGGGGCGGCGACCTTCGAACCGGTCAGCGGCACCTGTCCGCCCGGGATGATCCAGGGGTAGCAGTACCCTCATCAGGCCAGATCGCCGGGATCGTCCACCACCAGCCGCAGCGTTGGCTCGGCGCTGTCGGGCCTGTCCTCATGCCCTTCCCAACTGGCCGGGATGATCTGGCTCGACTTGGCACCCAGTTCGCGCAGCATCTCGACCTGGCGAACGACATTGCCCTTGCCCGAAGACAGCTGGCCGCGCGCGGCGTCAAAACTGCTGCGGGCCTTGTCGAGATGGCCATCGAGCTTGTCCATGCTGGAGAGGAATCCGACGACCTTGTCATAGAGCGCGCCGGCCCGGCTGGCGATTTCCTCGGCATTGCGGTGGCGCTTTTCGATGTCCCAGACATTGCGCACCGTGCGCAGCACGGTCATCAGCGTGGTGGGCGTGGTCAGCATGACGCCCTGGCTCATGCCATATTCGACCAGCTTGGCGTCTGCCTGGATCGCGGTGGCGAGCGCGGACTCAATGGGCACGAACATCATCACGTAGTCGAGGCTGCTGCGGGCATGGCGCTGATAGGTCTTGTCGCCCAGCGTCTTGATATGATTGCGGACCGAGAGGATGTGGGCCTGCAGGAACTGGGCCTTGCCCTCGTCCGTGCAGTTCACATAGGCCTCGAACGCCGTCAGCGAGACCTTGGAATCGATGACCAGCCGGTCATTATTGGGCATGAGCACTTCGACGTCGGTGCGCACGCGGCTGCCATCTTCTGCGATGTGGCTGGTCTGGGTGACGAACTCTTCACCTTCGCGCAGGCCCGAGCCCTCCAGAATGGTGGAAAGGATCATCTCGCCCCAGGCGCCCTGGGTCTGGGAATTGCCCTTGAGGGCGCGCGTCAGATTGCTGGCTTCGGTGGTGATCTGCACATTGCTTTCCAGCAGGGCCCGAATCTGCTCGCCCATCGTGGCGCGGTCCTTGATCATGCCGGTCTGAAATTCGCCGATCTTGTCGTGCAGCGGCTTGAGCAGCACGTCGACCTGCTCGCGATTCTGCCTGGAAAAGGTCTCGCTGTGGGTCTTCAGGACCTCGCCGGCAATGGCCTTGAACTCGTCCGTCATATGCTGGCGCGCTTCGAGGAAGCGCTTGAGGTTTTCCTCATGCTGCCTGGTCTGCTCGGCCATGCTGGCACGCAGGCCGGCATTGTCGGCGCGCAGCGCTGCGGCTTTCTCGCGCTCGATGTCGAGCAGTTCCTCGCCGCGTTCGCGCTCCTGCGCCAGCTGGTGGTCAAGCTCATGAATGCGGCTGTCGCGCTCGCCG
>CAXBKI010000534.1:0-2625 GCA_963975955.1 uncultured Devosia sp. | reverse complement strand
CGCGCCGCTGTCCCGAAAAGACTTGAAAGGCCGGTGGAGACACCGGCCTTTTGTTTGCCTGCGGGACCGCGCTAGCGGACGCCGGGCTCCAGTATGGTCAGCTGTGCCTCGGCGCAGTCGATTTCGGCCAGGACGCCATAAGGCAGCGTCAGCATGGGCTGGGTGTGGCCGAAGTCCAGTCCGGACAGGACGGGCAGGCCCGGCAGGGCGCTTTCGTCCAGGCTGGCCAGGAAGGCGGCTTCGAGTTCGTGCCGATAATCGGGGTTGGCGCCCGGGTCCGGCCGCCCGATCAGGATGCCGCTCAAGCGGTGCAGTATGCCGCAGGCCGCATAATTGCGCAGCCAGCGGCGCACGAGGTGCGGTGCCGGCGCTTCCTCGGAGGTTTCCAGGAACAGGATGGCGCCGTCCCAGTGGTGCAGCGGTGGCCACCACGGCGTGCCCTTGAGCATTTCGAGCACCTCGATGCAGCCACCCATGAGGTGTCCGGATGCTTTACCCTCTCCCTGCAGCATGCGGGGCGGTTCGGCAGGTTCGAGCACGCGGGGCTGCGCCTGCAGGCGGCTGTCGCTCCATTCCAGGCGCTGCGCCGTCCAGCCGGTGGTATTGCGGGCCAGGGGGCCCATCGGCGCGGTCTCGAACAGCGCCTTGCGCAGGCCATCGATAGTGAAGCGGTGCATGCCGGCATTTTCAGCTATCCCCGCCATCAGGCTGGGGCCGTAAAATGATCCCAGCCCGGCCTTGAGACAGGCAAAGTGCAGGGCGGTGGTATCGGAGAAGCCGAGAAAGACCTTGGGGTTGGCCGTAATGATGTCGAGATCGAGGTGGGGAATCAGCCGCACGCAATCATCGCCGCCAATGCTGGCGATGATGCCGGCAATGCCGGGGTCGGCAAAGGCGTCCACCAGGTCTTGGGCGCGCGCTGCCGGATGGGCACTGACCCAGTCCGGCGCCGCCAGGGCGTGGGGCATGGCCACGGCCCTGACGCCAAACGCCTGCTCCAGCTGGCGCTTGCCCGCCTCGTAGCGCTGCGGAAACGCGCCGGGGCCGCCCCAGGATGGGCTGACGATGGCAATGGTGTCGCCGGCCTGCAAAGGCCGCGGCCGGGCCAGAGCCGGGCCGCCTGCTGCTTGCTCGGTCATGCCGCTCCCTTTCCTGTGCGCCCGTCACCGGCCCGTGCCGGGCATAAGTCATGCCCCGAACCGTTACGGCCCGCGTGCACGGCATGATAGCATTTCTGAGCAATAGGCGATGTCACATCGAATGGTGTGCTGACGACTAGAGCCGGCTCATCGCCTCGGGCAGCAGCACCACGCTTTCCTGCTCGTTGGGATCGGTGCGGGCGATCAGCGCGCGGGCGGGGCGGTCGGTCGGGTTGAAGGGCTGGTGCGGCACGCCGGCCGGAATATAGACGTAATCCCCCTCGCGGACCTCATCGAGGAACTCCAGATTGGGGCCATGGTAGAACGAGGTCGAGCCCTCGAGCTGGAAGATGGCGGTCTCGTGATTTTCATGAAAATGCGGCTTGGCCTTGCCGCCCGGCGGCAGCACCAGCATGTGCATGCATAGCCCGGCAGCGCCGGCGCTCTGGGCCGATACGCCGGCGAAATAATCCATGCCCTGCTTGCCGTGAAACGCTTGGCCGCCCCGGATAACCTTGCATTGTGCCATGTCAATTTCCTCCGGACTGGTTGCGCCCTGGACCGGCTGAACGACGGTTCGGACGGGCGCGGTCGGTCGCGACAGCCTGCCAAAAGGCGCGCTGTCGCGCCACAAGATTCAACGGCTCTGGCGTCAGCCATGCTGGCCGTGCCCTGGACCGGGCGCGGCCATATATCAGCCCATGCGGCAAAGCTATCCGTTGCCGGCGCCCTTTAGGGCATCGCCCAGGCGGGTCCTGGCGCTGCCGGGCTTGAGTGGCTGCTGCTGGCTTTCGTGCGGCGCCCAGCCCGAGAGCCCGACGATTTCGAGCGTGGCGCGGACGCGTCCATCGGGGTCGGCATCGCGCTCGGCATAGGCCGTCGCTGCTGCGCTCAGCAGGGTGCGGGTGGCCGGGAGGCGCGGGCGGTCGATCAGCGGATTGGCGGCGCCCAGCGCCTTGAGTTCGGCCATCAGCACGAAGGGGCTGGCATAGCGCACGACATGGGTTTCCACATCGGCCACCGGCAGGGCCAGGCCCGCGCGTTGCAGCAGGGCGCCGCCATCGCGCACCTGCAACATGGGGGCAATGCGGGCCGAGGCCCCGCCCAGCACCAGGGCGTCGGCGGCCAGGAAGGCCTCGCGCAGCTCGGTCAGGGTATCGCCGCCCAGCGTGGCCACCATCAGCAGCCCATCGGGGGCCAGCCGGGCGCGCAGGCGGGCGAGATAGCCGGGGACATCGTTGACGGCCTGCAGGTGCAGGATCGAGACGATCAGATTAAAGTTATCCCCGCTCAATGCCGGCATGTCATCATCACCGCCAAATGCAGCGTGGCGTTCAAAGGCAAAATGTGCGCTGGCGGTCTGACCGGTGGCGGGCAGCCTGTCGACATCGGGGCCGATAATGGCCGCGCGGGGGAAATCGCGGATCAGCGCGCCCAGCCGATCATGCAGGTCGGCCAGCACCAGATCGGTGACGAAGTCGCCGGG
>CAXBKI010000533.1:0-2626 GCA_963975955.1 uncultured Devosia sp. | reverse complement strand
CACTATAACCGCTTTCCATCCGAGTTTTCCGGCGGGCAGCGACAGCGGATCGGGATCGCCCGCGCCCTGGCGCTCAAGCCAGATCTCATCATCTTCGACGAGCCGGTTTCCGCGCTCGACGTCTCGATCCAGGCCCAGGTTCTCAATCTGATGGCCGACCTGCAGCGCGAGCTCAAGCTCACCTATCTCTTTATTTCCCATGACCTGGCCGTCGTACGACAGGTCTGCAACCGCATCGCGGTCATGAACAAGGGCCGCATCGTGGAACTGGCTGACACCGAGCAAATCTACACGGCCCCCCAGGACGACTATACCCGCATGCTGCTGGCTGCCTCGGTGACGCCACCACCGCAAGGACATGCCGAGGGCCGCGCCCTGGTCCAGTCCAGGGAATGGGAGGCAGCATGAGCGAGGAAGTCCAGATCGTCCAGCGCGGTGCACTCGCGCTCACCCTGCGCCGGCTGTGGGCCGACAAGGCAAGCATGATAGCAGCCTGCTTCATCGTGTTTCTGGTGGTGTTCGCCGCGGCTGCACCACTGATCGAGACCTGGACGGGTCATTCGGCGATCGAGCAGTTTCGCGATACCGGGCTTTCCAGCATGGGGCTTCCGGTCGCGCCCAATGGCGAATTCGTCTTCGGCACGGACCATCTGGGCCGCGACGCCCTGGTACGTCTGGCCTATGGCGCGCGCGTTTCCCTGCTCGTGGGCGTGCTCGCCTCGCTCGCCGCAGCCGCCATCGGCGTCACGGTGGGCATGGTCGCCGGCTTTTATGGCGGATGGGCGGACAGCCTGCTCAGCCGCGGCATGGACCTGATAATGAGCGTCCCCTTCCTGCTGTGCGCGCTGGCGCTGGTCTCGGTCTTCGGCCCCAGCCTGGCGCTGAGCATCGGGGTAATCGTGTTTTTCAGCTGGACCACCATGGGGCGAGTGATCCGGGGGCAGGTATTGTCGCTGCGTGAACGCGAATTCGTTCAGGCCAGCCGCTCGCTCGGCGCCGGACCGCTCTCGATCATGATCGTCGATATCCTGCCCAATCTGAGCGTGCCGATCATCATCTACACCACCATGATGATCCCCAATGCGATCGTCTTTGAAGCGACGCTGTCGTTTCTGGGCCTGGGCATCATCCCACCAGCACCAAGCTGGGGTGGCATGCTTGCCGATGCAGCAGCCAATTCCATCTATCTGGTGGCCTGGTGGCTGGTGCTGGTGCCCGGAATGGCGCTGCTGATCACCACGCTGAGCTTCAACATCCTGGGCGATGGCCTGCGGGACGCCTTCGACCCCAAAGCGCGACCGATCCGCCGGAAACGCCGCGTATTGCGGAGGGCCAAACCATGATCCGCTTCCTGGCCGGCCGTATCGCTTTCGCCATGCTCGTGCTGCTGGCGCTGTCGACCTTTGTGTTCCTGCTGTTCTTCGTGGCGCCCGGCGATCCGGCGCGACTGGTCGCCGGCGACAAGGCCACCGAAGCCCAATTGGTACAAATCCGCAGCAATCTGGGGCTGGATCGCCCGATCCACGAGCAATATGTCAGCTTTCTTGGCCGCGCGGTTCAGGGCGATCTGGGTTTTTCCTATCGCAACCAACAGCCCGTGCTCAAACTGATTGCCAATCGTCTGCCGGCCACCATCTCGCTGGTCATTGGCGGGGTGATTGTCTGGCTCGCTGTGGGTATCCCCATCGGGATCATGTCGGCACGCCATGCCGGTGGCCTCCGCGACAGGATCGGCCAAGGCTTCATTCTGATCGGCCTGAGCTTTCCGACATTCGTGCTGGGCATGGTCTCGCTATACGTGTTCTATTTCCTGCCGAGACAGGCCGGGTTCACCCTGTTCCCCGCTGGCGGATTCAAGCCGTTCTGGCCCAATCCCGCGATCTGGGCCTGGCATATGTTCCTGCCATGGATGACCGTGGCCCTGACCACGGCTGCGGTCTATGCCCGCCTGACGCGGGGCCAGATGCTCGAGGTCATGGGCGAGGACTATATCCGGACGGCAAGGGCCAAGGGCCTTCCCGAAACGACGGTGGTGCTCAAGCACGGCATGCGGGCGACGCTGACACCGCTGGTGACCCAGCTGGGGGCCGACATCGCCTTCCTGCTCGGCGGCGCCATCGTCATCGAGCAGGTCTATGGCCTGCAAGGCGTCGGAGCGCTGGCCGTGCAGGCGGTCAATACGCAGGACAGGCCGATTATCATCGGCGTGGTCATGCTGGGCGGCCTGTTTATCGTGATGGCAAATATCATCGTCGACATAGCCTATGCGCTACTCGACCCGCGCGTTCGCCAGCGCTGATCCACGAGGACAAGATTATGATCGTTTCCGAATACACCATTCCAGGCATGCATATTCGTGATCATCTTGTCGATGTGCCGCTGGACTGGCGCGGGGCGCCCGATGGACCAACGATCAAGCTGTTTGCCCGCGAAGTGGTGAACCCGACAAAAAAACACGAGGACCTGCCGCTGCTCGTATTCCTGCAAGGCGGGCCCGGCGGCAAGTCGCCGCGTCCCCAGATGGCGGGGCCGGGCTGGCTGGTGGAGGCTCTCAAGAGCTATCGGGTCATCCTGCCCGACCAACGCGGCACGGGGCGCAGCACACCGGTGGACGCCCACACCATGG
>CAXBKI010000532.1:0-2640 GCA_963975955.1 uncultured Devosia sp. | reverse complement strand
CGAGGCCGGCATCACCCGCGATTCCATCCTCGTCCCATGGGAATGGGAAGGCCGCGTCATCAATCTGGTCGACACGGCCGGCATTCGTCGTCGCGCCCGCGTCACCGAGAAGCTGGAGAAGCTTGCGGTCGGCGACAGCCTGCGCTCGATCCAGTATGCCGAAGTTGTCGTGCTGCTGCTCGACGCGACGGTGCCGTTTGAAAAGCAGGATCTGGCGCTTGCCGACCTGGTCGAGCGCGAGGGTAGGGCCCTCGTCATCGCCGTCAACAAATGGGACCTGATCGAGGACAAGAACGCCGCCCTGGCGCATCTGCGCGAGGCCTGCGAGCGCCTGCTGCCGCAGCTGCGTGGCGTCCCCCTGGTGACGCTCTCGGGCCTGACCGGCAAGAACATCGACAAGCTGATGGATGCCGTGTTCAAGATCGAACGCAGCTGGAACACCCATATCTCCACGGCCAGCCTCAATCGCTGGCTGCAGGGCATGGTTGACGGGCATCCGCCACCGGCGGTGTCCGGCCGTCGGCTCAAGCTGCGCTACATGACGCAGGCCAAGACCCGGCCGCCAAGCTTCATCCTGTTTGCCTCGCGGCCCGATGTCCTGCCGACCTCCTACCAGCGTTACCTGGTCAATGGCATGCGCGAAGCCTTCAACATCAAGGGCACGCCTATCCGGCTCTGGGTCCGCGCCGGCAGCAAAAATCCCTATGATGACAAATCCAAGCGGCGCCTGGGTTAGTCGCAGAGCCTTCCTTTACATGTTTGGCGGGGTCCTTCGGGGCCCCGCTGGCTTTTCCGCATTGTCTCCGACCACTCCCCTGACAAATTTCCAGAGGCCATGGTGCTGACCGGCAATTTGCCCCTATATTGCGCGCGTTGAAGCGACCCGCTGCTGAGTGCGGGGCCGCATATATTGAAAATACCTTGTACGTAGAAATTTTGATCGTCGTCGTTCTGACCATCGTCAACGGGCTGTTGGCCATGTCGGAACTGGCCGTGGTTTCTGCCCGTCCGGCTCGCCTGCGCTACATGGCGGATCAGGGCAACAGGGGCGCCGCGATTGCCATCGTCCTCGCCGAAGACCCCGGAAAATTCCTGTCCTCGGTGCAGATCGGCATTACCCTTGTGGGCATCCTCTCGGGCGCCTTCTCCGGCGCCACACTGGGCCTGCGCCTGACCGACTGGCTCAAATCGGTCGGCGTTGCCGGCAATGTCGCCGATATCCTGGGCGTGGGCGTCGTGGTCGTGGCCATCACCTACATATCCTTGATTCTGGGCGAGCTGGTGCCTAAGCAGATTGCCTTGCGTGATGCCGAGGGCGTCGCCGCTCGCGTCGCGCCGGCCATGAAACTGCTGGCCGCAATCGGCTCGCCTGTCGTCTGGTTGCTCGATATTTCCGGCAAGGCAGTCCTGGCCCTGCTCGGCCAGGCCGGCCAGTCCGACGAGAAGGTGACCGAGGAAGAGGTCAAGACCATGATCGCGGAGGCGACAACCGCCGGCGTGATCGAGAGCGATGAGCACTCCATGATCTCGGGCGTGATGCGCCTGGCCGACCGGTCCGCACGCGGGCTGATGACCCCGCGGCTGGACGTGGATGTGCTTGATCTCGCCGACGACAGCGAAGAGATCCGCAAGACGATCCTGAGCACGAACCGCTCCCGTCTGCTGGTTCAGGATGGCGATTCCGATTCCATAATCGGCGTTGTTGCCATCAAGGACATCATCGGTGTCTTTGCCAATGGTTTGCCGCTGGAACTGCGCCGCTTCGTGCAGCCCGTTCCGGTGGTGATGGACCATGCAGACGCCCTGGACGTGGTGCGGGCCATCCGCAACTCCACCGTTCACATGGCCCTGGTGGTGGATGAATACGGCCACTTCGAAGGCATTGTCACCTCGGCCGACATTCTCGAAGTCATCACCGGCGTCTTTCAGGAGGAGACCGGGGACGATCCGGCTGTGGTCCGGCGCGAAGATGGCTCCTGGCTGGTTGCCGGCTGGATGCCGGTCGACGAGTTCGGCGACAAGCTCAAGATTGCCATTCCGCGCGACGCCAAGTTCGAGACGGTGGCGGGCTATGTGCTGTCCATCATCAACCGCTTGCCGGCGGTCGGGGAGACCTTCGAACATGATGGCTTCAGGTTTGAGGTCGTCGATCTTGATGGTCGACGCATCGACAAGATCCTGATGACGCGGCTGACCGACTAGTCGGTCAGCACCATGCCCATCCAGACCGTCTGGCCGACGGTCTGGAGCGGGGTGAATCCGCCGTGCTGCCAGAACGCGATGCCGCCGCTATTGCTGGTATTGGCGCCCAGGTGAATGCCTGGCACGTACGCCGCGCGCGCCTTGTCCACCCAGCGTTCCAGCAAGGCGGTGCCCACGCCCTGGCCGCGCAGGCGAGAGCGCAGGTTCATGTGGATATGGGCCGGGTAGCGGGCGATCAGCGCTTCCGGACTGGTTCCTGGCGTCCTGATCGCCGCAATCCGGTGCCTGTCGTCTGCGGTGTGGAGAGGCGATGGCTCGGCATAGCGCTGCCGCAGCGCGGGCCACCAGTCTCGCTCCAGGCGGTCCGCAAAGCCGACACTGTCGAATGTGCCCACGATATAGCCGGCAACCCCGTCCTCATCCTCCGCGACGAATACC
>CAXBKI010000531.1:0-2645 GCA_963975955.1 uncultured Devosia sp. | reverse complement strand
GAAATCGAAGCGGGCCTGAATGCCCAGTTCGATGCCGGTTTCGAGGGGATGCGGCTGAGCTTGGAGCGGCTGGCGGAGGCGCCCTATATCCTCGACGTCATCGGTGAGCGGGGCGGGATTCCCCTGGCTGTCGGCAGTGATGCCCTTGCTGCACAGGCTGCGCCATTGCACGTCTTTCTCGAGAAATATCCGGACAGCGTGGTCATCAGCCCGCACTTTGCTGGGCCTACCGATCCGGCGGTGTTTGAGGCCAACCCGGACGTGCGCGCCAACAAACCGGCTGACGACGCGACAGACGCTGCAGCAGCCGCAGGTGATGGAAGCCTGGACGCGGGCCCTGATTGCCCATGTTACCTGGGATCGCATGATGTGGGGCAGCGAGGCGCCGGTGCTGTACTGGCGCGATGAAACCCTCAAGGGCGTGGCGCGCTGGATCGAGCGGTTCTCGCCCACGCCGGCGCAACTGGCCGGCTTTGCCGGGGGCAATGCGGCGCGGGTGGTCTTCGACCGGCCGATACGTCCTCCCCGGGCGCTTGCATTGCCCTATGAGCCCTTCGACTATGAGCTCAAGCGCAGTGCGCCGATGTTCCCCAACGGGCTCGATGCCGACACACGCCTGCCCGGACCGCTGGTGGCGGCATGGAAACGGGCCGGTGGCGATACGGTGGAACCGCTCAGCGCGTTTGTCAGCCGGATCCTGCTCAAGGCCGTGCAGTCGACATGAAAATCCGCGACATAAAATGTGCGATGATCGGCCGCAACCTCGTGGTCCGGATTGTCGGCGACGACGGGCAATCCGGCTTCGGTGCCGTTGAGTCATTCAAGACCAGCCTGCGCGAACAGGTGATGGGCCTGCGCGATGTGCTGATCGGCATGGACCCCACCAGTGTCGAGCGCTGCATGCGCAAGATCCGGGCCCGCGGTGCCTTCAAACCCTATGGCGCCGCAGTCAGTGCGATTGAAGTCGGACTCTGGGATCTGGCCGGACGGGCCGCCGGTCTTCCCGTGCACCAGCTGCTTGGCGGCAAGGTCCGGGATCGCGTCCGGGTCTATAATGGCGCGCTGCGTAAGCCCGTCACTGGCTATGGGGTCGACGACTTCAGGCAACAGGCCCGCTATATGCGCCAGCGTCCGGAAGGCTTCACCATCGTCAAGCAGGCCATCGCGCTGCACGGGCCGATGAAGAACCATCCGGGCCTGCACTATGGTGCCAGCCAGGAGGGCAAGACATTTCCGGGCACGATTGTCGGGGGGATGCTGACGGAGACCGGCCTGCAGCACCTGGTTGCCTGCGTCGTGGCGATGAAGGAGGAGCTCGGTCCCGAAATCGGTCTGGCGCTTGATTGCGGGCCGGGATTTACCCCGGTCGACGCGCTCCGTTTTGCCAGGGCGCTGGAGCCATATCACATATTGTGGCTCGAGGACCTCATTGCCGGTGACTACACGCCGTTTGTGCAGGCCGACGTGTATCGCGACCTCTCAATGCGGTCGCTGGTGCCCATCCACACCGGCGAGCAGATCTACCTCCGGCACAATTTCAAGGCGCTTGTCGAGCAGCAGGCCGTGCATGTCATCGGGCCCGATCCCTTCGATGTCGGTGGCATTGCCGAGCTGAAGTGGATCGCCGAATATGCCGATCTGCACAATATCCAGATCGCCCCGCACGGTGTCGGCAACGGGTTGATCGGGCTGGCGGCATTGACCCAGGTCTGCGCCACCATGCCGGACAATTTCATTGCTTTCGAATATCCTGTCGGTGATCCCGCCTGGTGGTACCAGATCATCGAGGGGCTGCCCGAGCCCATCGTTGCCGACGGCTTCGTGACCGTATCCGACCGCCCGGGGCTGGGCTTTCAGTTCAATATCGCGCGGACATTGCCGCATCTCAACGCAGATGATCAGGACTTCTTCGCCTAGCCGGCGAACGTCCATAGGGAGTTACAGGAATGGCAACGGTCGAAATTCGCGATGTTCGCAAGAGCTATGGTCAGGTTTCCGTGCTTCATGGCGTCTCGCTCGAGATCAATGACGGAGAGTTCGTGGCCCTTGTCGGGCCATCGGGCTGCGGCAAGTCCACCCTGCTGCGGATGATTGCCGGGCTGGAGCACATTACCGGCGGCGAGGTCGCCATCGGCGCACGCGTGGTCAATGACGTAGAGCCCAAGAACCGCGACATTGCCATGGTGTTCCAGAATTATGCGCTGTATCCGCATATGTCGGTCGCCAAGAACATGGCGTTCTCGCTCAAGCTCAACGGCGTGCCCAAGGACGAGATCGCAGAGCGGGTCAGCCGAGCCTCGGCCATTCTGGGACTGGATGAACTGCTGGACCGGTTTCCCAAGCAGCTGTCGGGCGGCCAGCGCCAACGTGTCGCCATGGGACGGGCCATCGTGCGCAACCCGCTGGTCTTTCTGTTTGACGAACCCCTGTCCAATCTCGACGCCAAGCTGCGAGTGCAGATGCGGGCCGAAATCAAGGAACTGCATCAGCGGCTGCAGACCACGACGGTCTATGTGACGCATGACCAGATCGAAGCCATGACGCTGGCTGACCGCATCGTGGTAATGCAGGCCGGGGTGATCGAACAGGTCGGCTCGCCCCTTGAGCTCTATGACCGGCCCAACAGCCTGTTTGTCGCCGGCTTC
>CAXBKI010000530.1:0-2666 GCA_963975955.1 uncultured Devosia sp. | reverse complement strand
ACGAAACGCCCGCCGCCAGCGAGCATTCGGGCCACCAGCATCACGACGAAGACGCCGCCATCCTGCGCCGTGATGTGATCATGGCGGCCATCCCCACCCTGCCCCTGTTTGTGCTCGAAATGGGCGGGCATCTCTACATGCCCTTCCACATGTGGCTCACCAGCGTCATGCCGACCACGGCGCTGCATATGGCCTATTTCGTGCTCGCCAGCTTCGTGCTGTTCGTACCGGGCTGGCGTTTCTTCAAGGTGGGCATTCCGGCCCTGCTGCGCGGCGCGCCGGAGATGAATTCGCTCGTCGCCCTGGGCTCGGGCGCCGCCTATCTCTATTCGGTGGTCGCGACCTTTGCGCCCCAGGTGCTGCCCAGCCAGGCGCAATATGTCTATTACGAGGCCGCAGCCGTTATTGTGACGCTGATCCTGGTGGGACGCTGGCTCGAGGCCATCGCCAAGGGCCGCACCGGCAATGCCATCCAGCGGCTGGTGCGCGAGCAGGCCAAGACCGCCCGCGTGCAGCGCGACGGCAGCATCAGCGAGATCGCCATTGAACAGGTCAAGGCCGGCGACATCATTGTCGTGCGCCCCGGCGAAAAGGTTGCCGTTGATGGCCTGATCACCGAAGGCGCCAGCCATATTGATGAATCGATGATTTCGGGCGAGCCCCTGCCGGTCTCCAAGACGGTCGGCGCCGAGGTGATCGGCGGCACCCTCAACACGTCGGGCAGCTTCAGCTTCCGCGCCACCAAGGTGGGGGGCGATACCATGCTCGCCCAGATCATCCGCATGGTCGAGGAGGCCCAGGGCGGCAAGCTGCCCATTCAGGGCGTGGTCGACCAGATCACCGCCTGGTTCGTCCCGGCGGTCATCGCGCTGGCGCTGGTGACCTTCGGCATCTGGATGGTCTGGGGCCCCTCGCCCGCCTATGTCTTTGCGCTGGTCAATGCCGTGGCAGTGCTGATCATCGCCTGCCCCTGCGCCATGGGTCTGGCCACCCCCACCTCGATCATGGTGGGCACCGGCCGCGCCGCCGAGATGGGCGTGCTGTTCCGCAAGAGTGAAGCCCTGCAGCGTCTGCGCGATGTTGCCGTGGTGGCCCTCGACAAGACCGGTACGCTCACCGAGGGCAAGCCAGCCCTGACCGACATCATTCTGGACGATGATTTCGAGCACGACGAGGTGCTGGCACTGGTCGCCGCTGTCGAGGCCAGGAGCGAACATCCCATCGCGACGGCCATCGTGGCCGCTGCCGAAAAGGCCGGGCTGCCGCTGGGCGAGGTCACCGACTTCACCTCCGATCCCGGCGGTGGCGTCACCGCCCGCGTCGATGGGCGTCTGGTCAGCGTCGGCTCGCAACGCCATCTCGGCCATCTCGACTTCCGCGATTTCAGGGACGCGATCGAACAGCTCGCCGACCAGGGCAAGACCCCGGTTTTCGCCGCTATCGACGACCGCCTGGCTGCTGCCATCGTGGTGGCCGATACCATCAAGCCCACCAGCAGGGCGGTCATTGCAGCGCTGCATGGGCTGGGGCTGAAGGTGGCGATGATTTCGGGCGACAACCGGCGCACTGCCGAGGCGATTGCCCGGGAGCTGGGCATCGACGAGGTGCGTGCCGAAGTGCTGCCGGCCGACAAGGTCGATACCATCAAGGCGCTGCGCCAGTTCGGCTCGGTGGCCTTTGTCGGCGACGGCATCAATGACGCGCCAGCCCTGGCGGAAGCCGATATCGGCATTGCCGTGGGCACGGGCACCGATGCCGCCATCGAGAGCGCCGACGTGGTGCTGCTGGGCGGCGATCTCAAGGGCGTGCTTGATGCGCTGACCATCAGCCGGGCCACGATGAAGAACATCTGGGAGAACCTGTTCTGGGCCTTTGGCTACAATGTCCTGCTGATCCCGGTTGCGGCCGGCGTGCTCTATCCGGGCTTCGGCATCCTGCTGTCCCCGATGATCGGCGCCGGTGCCATGGCCCTGTCCTCGATCTTTGTGGTTTCCAATGCCCAGCGCCTGCGCGGGGTCAAAGGGGTGAGGCTATGAATATTGGCGACGCAGCCAGCGCATCGGGCGTCTCGGCCAAGATGATCCGCTACTATGAATCGATCGGCCTGATCCGCCCGCCGCAGCGCACCGGCAGCAATTACCGGGTTTATGGCCAGGACGACGTGCATGTTCTCAGCTTCATCAAGCGGGCCCGCAAGCTGGGCTTTTCGGTGGATGAAACCGCCACGCTGCTCGGGCTCTGGCAGGACAAGTCGCGTGCCAGCGGCGAGGTCAAGGAGATTGCCATCAGCCACATAGCGGACCTGCAGGGCAAGATCGACGAGCTGCAGGGCATGGTCAAGACGCTGCAGCACCTGGCCCATTGCTGTGGCGGCGACGACCGTCCCGACTGCCCCATTCTGGACGATCTGGCTGGCGAGGCGCCGGCAATGAAAGGACACTGAAATGACTGACAAGACCGTTTTCGCCGTCAATGACATGAGCTGCAACCACTGCGTGGGCACCATCAGCAAGGCTCTCGAAGAGGCCCTGCCCGGCGCCGAGATCAGCGTTGATCTGGCCAGCCACAAGGTCAGCTTCACCGGCGACCGCGCCAAAGGCGAAGCCGCCATCCGCGAGGCCGGCTACACGCCCGAGCCGGCCTAGCAGTCTGTTTGCATACCCCCA
>CAXBKI010000529.1:0-2667 GCA_963975955.1 uncultured Devosia sp. | reverse complement strand
CCCGCCGGTCACCGAGATGATCATGGCGATCAGCACCGAGGCATACAGCCCCACCTTGGGGTCCACCCCCGCAATCAGGGAAAAGCCGATCGCCTCGGGGATCAGCGCCATCGCCACCACGATGCCGGCCAGCACATCGCCACGAATATTGGAGAGCCAGTCGCGGCGGAATGTTTCGATAAATGTCATGCAGGAAATCCAGACGTCTCTATGCGGCAAAACCCTGTCGCGGGCATGCTGTCGATTTGAGCGTGTTTACTGGTGTGTCCGGCGGATTGGCGGCCGGAAGAGCCACCCGGTGTCGCACCGGGTCCGAATGATTGCGCGCTTTTTGCACTGTTGCGCGCCACGATGCAAGTCCATGGCAGCAATGTGGCAGCCGCGCCGACCGGCCCGGCCCGCCGTCCGCAGCTTTCCCGCAAGAGGCAGCCTCGCAAGTTTAACCACCGGCCTGAACCCGGGCGGGTTGCGGCAGCAATCGGGCGGGATTCCGGCGATTTCGCGACACGCCGGGACCGGTTAATTTATTTTCTACTTGTTATAGTACAAAAACGAAATACCAACACCGGCCTATAGCAAATCAAGCGAGATTCATTAGTTATTTTTCTTGTCGCTATAAAACATTAAAAAAGTAATTCTATAATTTATTACATGATTTTTCGATGTAACTGCGAATTTGACACATATAGATTATAAAAATATCATGGCGCCATATTAATAACATGGAGAATATCCACATGATGCTGAAAACCGGTGGCGCTGCCGCCGCGATTGCTGTTGCCCTTATGGCGGCGTCCGCGTCGCCTTCCTTCGCCCAGGATACCGCCGCCACCTGCGGCACCGATCGCACGATCGACATTGCCGAGATGACCTGGCCTTCTGCGGCCGCCTTGGCCCAGATTCACGCCAAGATCCTTGCTGCAGGCTATGACTGCAATGTCGAGATCGTCACCGGCGACACCGTCCCCACCACCAGTTCGATGGTCACGCGCGGCTCGCCGGCCGTTGCGCCCGAACTGTGGACCAGCACCGTTCAGGAGCAGTGGGATACCGCAATTGAAGACGGCTCCGTGGTTGCCCTGGGCGATGCCATCAGCGATGGCACGATCGAAGGCTGGTTCATTCCGCGCTATACGCAGGAAGCCAATCCCGAGATCGTTTCGGCAGAAACCGCCATTGCCAATCCTCAGGTCTTTCCCGATCCCGAAGAGCCCAACAAGGGCCGCCTCTATTCCTGCCCTCCCGGCTGGGGCTGTGAGCTCGCGACCAGCGCCTTGTACAACGCCTATGACATGAGCGATGCGTGGAACCTGTTCTCCCCCGGTTCGGGCGGCGCGCTGGATGCTTCCATTGCCCGTGCCTTCACCCGCGAAGAGCCGATCCTGTTCTACTACTGGGGTCCTACCGCCATCCTGGGCAAGTATGATGCCGTGGCACTCGACATGGGCGAAACCAAGCCCGAGGTCTATGCCTGCAATACCAATCCTGATTGCACCGAGCCCGCCGGCGTGACGGCCTATCCGTCCTCGCCAGCCATCGTCGGTGCTGCCGCCTGGTTGCAGGAAGAGGCGCCAGCCGTTGCCCAGTACTTCTCCAAGGTCGGCCTGACCAATGCCCAGATCAGTGAACTGCTGGTCTATGGTGACGAAAACCAGGCTGATGCCGAAGCCACTGCCATGAACTTCCTCAAGACCAAGCAGGATGTGTGGACCAACTGGGTCCCCGAGGCTGTTGCTGAAAAGGTCATCGCCAGCCTGGGCTAGGCTTCGCGGACCATGAGATCGAGGCGGCCGGGTTCCAACCCGGCCGTTTTCCGCGTGATACCCGAAGGCGACGCCTTCGCATTCCGGCATCACGCGCCGTCCCTCCACACGAGAGAGAGAAACCGTGTTTCCAGATATCATTAATACCAAGCCGCTGCGGCGCGCCGTCGATGATGCCCTGACCTGGGTGGTCCGCCACTGGGGCAGCGGCTTCGAGGCGGCAGCCCATCCCCTGCTGATGCTGCTCAAGGGCATCGAAAACCTGCTCATTGCCACGCCCTGGTGGCTGATCATCGCCATTCTGGTGGCCATCGCCTGGCTGTCCACCCGCAACTGGAAGCTGCCGGCCGTCGTGTTTGGCGCGCTGCTGTTTCTGGGTGTCATGGATCTGTGGGAAGACGCCATGGCCACGATGGCGCTGATGATCGCCGCCACCCTGACCGCCATCGTCATCGCCATTCCGGTGGGCGTCTGGATGAGCCGTTCGCTCAATGTGCGCAAATCCATCACCCCCCTGCTCGATCTGATGCAGACCCTGCCCAGCTTTGTCTATCTCATCCCCACCGTGATGATTTTTGGCCCCGGCAAGATCCCCGCGCTGATCGCCACCATCGTCTACGCCTCCCCGCCCTTGGTGCGCCTGACCGATCTGGGCCTGCGTTCGGTGGATCCGGCCGTCATGGAAGCCAGCCGCGCCTTCGGCACCAATCCACGCCAGCGCCTGCTCGGCGTGCAGATCCCGCTCGCGCTGCCCACCATTCTGGCCGGCGTCAACCAGACCACGATGATGGCGCTGTCCATGGTGGTGATCGCCTCCATGATCGGTGCCGGTGGCCTCGGCTACCAGGTATTGCAGGGCATTGGCCGGCTTGAAGTCAGCCGCGGCCTGTTCGCCGGTCTCGGC
>CAXBKI010000528.1:0-2677 GCA_963975955.1 uncultured Devosia sp. | reverse complement strand
CGCGGCGGAGCGTTTGGCTAGGACAGCCGGTCCAGATAGCGCTTCTTGCTGGGCTGCAAGTGATCCACGCAGAGCTGGGCCAGGACCCAGTTGTCATCGCCCTTGAGCATGTCGATCATCAGCCGGTGGTGCTCGTGGGCGGTGCGCAGCGACTGGGTATTGCCCATCGAATTGGCCCGGACCGGCAGGCTCAGCCGCATATAGAGCTCGATCGACTGGACCAGGTGGTTGTTGCCGCAGGCGCCGAACAGGGTGAGGTGGAAGCGATCATTGGCCTCATGCACTCCGCGCAGGAAACCCGCCTCGATGTGCCGGCCATGCTCCTGATGGATGATATTGAGTTCGGCAATGAGCGCCTCGGGCGCCGGCAGCGGAATCCACAGTGCGGCCTGCCGCTGCAGCAGTTCGCGCACCGCGTAGATTTCCTGCACCTGCTTGGGCGTGAGCGAGCGAACGGTGGCGCCCCGATTGCGCTCGCGCTCGACAATTCCCATGGCTTCGAGTTGCACCAGAGCCTGGCGCGCGAAGTGGCGGGTGACGGCGAAGCGCGCCAGCAGGGTATCTTCGGTCAGGCGCGTACCGGGGGCCAGCCGGCCAAAAATGATATCCTCCTCGAGCGCCTTGGCGATGCTGAGGTCGTCATGTTCCTCGGTCGGTTTTTCGACAGTCTTATCCAAATTCAGCTCCGGCGCTTTGCGCCACTCTACAGCGGTTTGCGTTCGGGGTCGAATTGCGCCAGCGCATAGATGTCCTCGACCAGTCTGAGGGTGCGCAGATTGTCTTCGGGCGCGGTCTCGAAAGCGGCGCCGGTTTCCAGGCTGTCGAGAAAATGGGCAATCGCGGCGTCATAGGAACCCTGATAGGTGGCGTCTGCGTCAAAGGTCTCCTGCCGCGGCGTAGGGCCGAAGGCGAGCAGGCGGTTGCCATCGAG
This sequence comes from uncultured Devosia sp., assembly GCA_963975955.1. Lineage (GTDB taxonomy): Bacteria > Pseudomonadota > Alphaproteobacteria > Rhizobiales > Devosiaceae > Devosia. The sequence continues at coordinate 1,746 of CAXBKI010000528.1, read as the reverse complement.
CTCGAGCGTACCGCGACTGCCCAGAATGCGCAGCCGGTCACTGGGCGCAGGCGGCTCGCCATGCACGGCCAGATTGCCCGTCAGTTGCACCAGGGCGCCATTGCGCTGGCATCGGAGCGTGACGCTGGCAATGTCTTCGGCCACAATATCGTCGTTGCTGCGCTCAAGGCGGGCGGCCACGACCTCCATCTCGCCGAGCAGGAAGCGCAGCGTATCGAGCTGATGAATCAGCACTTCCATCACCAGGAGCCGTGGCTGCCGGCGGAAGAACGGCTGCCGGACGAGGGCGGGGCGCTGCCCGTCCATCAGCAGCATGCCGCTGGAAAGAAACTGCAGACTGACCTGCCGGACTTCGCCCGCCAGGCCTGCGTCGAGCCAGCTCCTGAGGCGGCGATACCAGGCGCGGAACCGCCAGTTCTCCTGCACCATGAGGCGCACGGTAGTGGGCACGCCGGCGACTACCGCCGCGGCAGCGTCAAATGTGGTTGCCAAGGGCTTCTGGCAAATTATGTCCAGCCCGCGCCCGGCGCCGAGCGCCACCAGTTCCGCGTGAAACTCGCGCGGGGCAGCGATGTCGATGATGTCGAGACGCTCATTGTCGAGCATGGCGCGGGCATCGGGATAGACGGCGGCAATGCCAAAGGCCTCGGCCCGGCGCTCCGCCGTCGCCAGCGCGGGATCGGCGATCGCCACCACCTCGATACGGTCGGCCAGCTGTTGCCAGGCGTGCAGGTGGTAAGCGGTCACCCAGCCTGCTCCTGCAAGGCCGACCCGGCGGCGTTCAGTCATGCGCTATTTCCTCCATATCGGTGATCAGCCAGAGCCGTTTCGTTGGAATTTGTCAATAATGTATCCGAGTTTGAGCGGCGTGAACGAGAATTATCCCATAAAAATGGCGTTTTGTTCGCATTGTGTGCGTGTAAGTTATTGACAATAAGGCCTTGCCCTCTAGTTTGGCAGAAAGAGCGGCGTGACCGCCACCGGGAGGATCAAGGTGTCGAACGGACTACGCCGAAAGCTGACAAGCTATGGAGACCAGGGCTTTTCCCTGTTTCTGCGCAAAGCGTTCATCAAGGCCATGGGCTATTCCGACGACGCATTGGACCGCCCCATTGTGGGGATCGCCAATACCTATTCGGACTATAATCCCTGCCACGGCAATGTGCCCCAGCTCATCGAGGCGGTGAAGCGCGGCGTGATGCTGAACGGGGCGTTGCCGATGGTGTTTCCCACCATGTCGATCCACGAGAGTTTTGCCGCGCCCACCTCGATGTTCCTGCGCAACCTGATGGCGATGGAAACCGAGGAACTGATGCGCGCCCAGCCCATGGACAGCGTGGTGCTGATCGGCGGCTGCGACAAGACCCTGCCGGCGCAGATCATGGCTGCCGCCTCCAGTGAAATTCCCGCCATCTTCCTGCCGACCGGTCCCATGGCAACCGGGCACCACAAGGGTGAACGGCTGGGAGCCTGTACCGACTGCCGGCGGATGTGGGGCCGGTTCCGCTCAGGCGAGATCGATGAGGCCGAGATTGTCGAGGTCAACAACAAGCTGGTGAGCTCGGTGGGCACCTGCACGGTGATGGGTACGGCCAGCACCATGGCCAATCTTACCGAAGTCATGGGGCTTTGCCTGCCAAAGGCCGCTTCCGCCCCCGCCACGCATGCCGAGCGCGTTCGACTGGCTGAGGCCACCGGTGCTGCTGCCGCCACGCTTGCCGCCGATGGCGGGCTGACCGTGCGCGA
>CAXBKI010000527.1:0-2679 GCA_963975955.1 uncultured Devosia sp. | reverse complement strand
GATGGTCAGCTGGCCACCCGGCTGCAGGCCCTGGATCATGACAGGCTCGAGCATGGCCCGCGCAGCGTAGATCGCTGCGGTATAGCCCGCCGGGCCCGACCCGATGATGACGACTTTGGCGTGCATCGCAGCGCTCTCCGACTTTTCGAAATACTCCCTCGGCCCTAGTTAAAGGCCGAAGTCTTCCTGTTTCAAGGCAAACCGTTGTACCAGCGAGCAGGCGCCTGTGGAACGCACTGAAATGTCACACTTATGGTGACAAAACTCTCAACGGACGCAATCAGGCATACTTGATCTTGAGGATTTCATAGCTGCGGGCACCACCGGGAGCAGCGACCTCAAACGAGTCGCCCTCGGATTTGCCGATCATGGCGCGGGCGATGGGCGAGGAAATCGAGATGCGGCCAGCCGAGGCATCGGCCTCGGGATCGCCGACGATCTGATAGGTTTTTTCTTCCTCGGTGTCCTCGTCGATATAGGTCACGGTGGCACCGAACTTGACCGAGGAGCCGCTCACCTTGGACACATCGATCACATCGGCGAGCGCCAGAATGGTCTCGAGTTCCTTGATCCGGCCTTCATTGAGGCTCTGCTGTTCCTTGGCGGCATGATATTCGGCGTTTTCCGACAGATCGCCATGGGCGCGCGCTTCCGAGATCGCCTCGACAATGCGACGGCGCTCTGTGGCAGTGCGGTGCTCATATTCGGCGGCAAGGGCTTTCTGGCCACCCACCGTCATCGGGATCTTTTCCATTTCGTCGCCTCCAATCGGCACGTCGGTCAAATAGCTTCATCCCAGCCAAATCCGTTCGGCCTGCGCTTCACGATTAATTTAGGGGAGAGCGGCGCTAAATTGCCCGGCTGCCGCGTTGCGGTCAAGCCGGTGTGGGAATGAAGATGGTCATGTCCACACGCGCTTTCAAGCGTGCACGCTGCAAAGGAAGGTCCAATGATGCGCACCCTGCGAACAATCCCGCTGTTTTGTCTGCTGATGGCGTCGCCGGTTCTGGCGCAAACCGCCAGCTCCAGTGCGGGGGTGTTGCAGGCCCAGGTGCTGGCCGAGGGGCTGGACCATCCCTGGGCACTGGCTTTCCTGCCCGATGGGCGCCTGCTGGTCACCGAACGCAGCGGGCAGCTGCTGGTGGTGGATGGCGGCGCGGTGGGCGCGCCGGTGAGCGGTGTTCCCGATGTCTACCATCAGGGGCAGGGCGGGTTGCTCGATGTGGCGCTGGCGCCCGACTTCGAGCGCAGTGGCATGATCTATCTGAGCTTTGCCGAGACCGCCGCCCATGCCGGCCAGCAGCGCGGGCAGGGTACGGCAGTGCTTTCGGCGCGCCTGGTGCTGGATGGGGACAGCGGGCGGCTGGAGGATCAGCAGGTGATTTTCCGCATGAACAAGTTCACCACCACCAACCGGCATTTCGGCTCGCGCGTGGTGCCCGATGGCAATGGCAATCTGTTCGTGACGCTGGGGGAGCGCGGCGAGGGTGAGCGGGCGCAGGACGTCACCGATCTGGCCGGCGCCGTGGTGCGGATTGCCGCTGACGGCTCGGTGCCGGAGGACAATCCGCGGCCCGAGGGCTGGGCTCCCGAGCTCTGGAGCAAGGGGCATCGCAACCCGCAGGGCGCCACCCTGCGGGACGACGGGCAATTGTTCACCGTCGAGCATGGTGCGCGCGGCGGCGACGAGGTCAACAACCCGCAGCCCGGCGCCAATTACGGCTGGCCGGTCATCACCTATGGCGTGGATTATTCGGGCGCGCCCATCGGGGAGGGGCAGCAGAAGGAAGGGATGGAGCAGCCGCTGTTCTACTGGGATCCCTCCATTTCTCCCTCCGGGCTCGACTTCTATGACGGGGCGCTGCTGCCGGCCTGGCAGGGTGACCTGCTCACCGGTGGGCTGAGCGGGCAGGTGCTGGTGCGGCTCGATGTCGAGGGCGATGCGATTGTGGGCGAGGAGCGGCTGTTTGCCGGGGAACTCGGCCGGGTGCGCGACGTCAAGACCGGGCCGGACGGGGCGATCTACCTGATCACCGATGAGGACAATGGCCGCCTGATCCGCGTGGCGCCGGAGGGCAAATAGGCACACGCTTGGCCGCGAAGCGGCCGGTGCCTAGCCATTCGAGCATAGCTCTCATGGCCTTCTTACCTAAAATCGCCCCACCGAGGCGATTTTGCCGCGAAGCGGCCGGTGCGGAGTGTCACAAAACCGCAATCTTGGTGTGTGTAGTGGCGCCAAAGCCCGGAGCACGCCATGACCGACTTCGCCAATCAGAGTGACCTCGACCGCATTCGCGAGGAAATCACCGACAGTTTTGACGAAGAGCTCGAACTGCAGTTCGAGGATGACCAACTGGAAGCGCTGGCCGGTGGGCAGGCGCGCAGCGGCCGCACCTCGCTGGATCGGCGCACCTATTTCCGTGAACTGTTCCGCCTGCAGCACGAACTGGTGCGGCTGCAGGACTGGATCGTGCACAAGAAACTCAAGGTCGCGGTGATCTTTGAAGGGCGCGATTCGGCGGGCAAGGGCGGCGCCATCAAGCGCATCACCCAGCGGCTCAACCCGCGCGTGTGCCGCGTGGTGGCGTTGCCGGCGCCAAGCGATCGCGAAAAGACGCAGTGGTATTTCCAGCGCTATGTGCCGCACCTGCCGGCGGCTGGCGAAATGGTGCTGTTCGA
>CAXBKI010000526.1:0-2684 GCA_963975955.1 uncultured Devosia sp. | reverse complement strand
CCGCGTTGAATCGGGATCGGGACTGGGGTCGATCTCTACCCGCCTGGAAGAGCAGGGCCTGATTTCCAACCGCTACGTGTTCCAGTTCGGTGGCCGCGCCCTCGAGCGCTCGGCTGCCATCAAGGCGGGCGATTTCCGCATTCCGCCCGGTGCCAGCATGGATGCGATCCTGACCGAGATCACCGAAGGCACGCCCATCCGCTATGCGGTGACCATTCCTGAAGGCTGGACGGCCTTCGATGTGGTGGAACGCCTCAATGGCAATGAGAGCCTGGTGGGCGAGATCGACGCCATGCCGCTCGAAGGCTCGGTCCTGCCCGGCAGCTATGACTACGTGCCCGGTGAGACGCGCCAGTCGGTGCTCGACAGGATGCAGACCGCCATGACAACTGCGGTGGCCGAGGTCTGGTCCGACCGCCAGCCCGATCTGCCCCTTGAGACGCCCGAGCAGCTTGTGGTGCTGGCCTCGATCGTCGAGCGCGAGACGGGCGTCGCCGCCGAGCGGCCACAGGTCGCGGCCGTCTTCGTCAACCGGCTCCGCCAGGGCATGCGCCTGCAGTCTGATCCCACCATAATCTATGGCATCACCAAGGGTGAGACCGCGCTCGGCCGCGGCCTGCGCCGGTCCGAGATTGAGGCCAAGACCGAGTACAATACCTACCAGATCGACGGCCTGCCGCCGACGCTGATCGCCAATCCGGGCATCGAGGCTCTCAGGGCCGTCGCCAATCCCGATAGCCACGATTACCTCTATTTTGTTGCCAAGGGCGCCTTGCCCAGCGAAGGCCACGTCTTTGCCGAGACCTATGCCGAGCATCGCAAGAACGTCGCGCAGTATCGCCGGCTCGCCGACGAGGCCGAGGCGGCACGCAAGGCTCTCGAGGATGCACAGGCGGGCGCTGCGGCCGATACCCCGGCCGCCGAGTGAACCAGCCACTGGCGAGCATGACCGGCTACGCCCGTGCCACTGGCAGCGTGGCGGGCGCCTCGTTCAGCTGCGAGATCAAATCCGTCAATTCGCGCGGCCTCGATATTCGCCTGCGTCTTGCCCCCGGCTTTGATGCCCTGGAATCGGAGATCCGCCAGCGCATCGGCAGAATGGTCTCGCGTGGCGCAATAACCTGCAATGTCTCCATCGAGCGGGAAGGGGCAGGGGGACAGGTTCGGATCAACGAGCAAGCCCTTGCCACCGTTCTGGCCGCCATGGGCGAGCTCACCGGCAAGATCGCGGCGTCGCCGCCCAGCCTCGATGGCATCTTGGCGCTGCCCGGCGTGCTTGAACAGCGCAACCAGCCGCTGAGCGCTGCGGGCGAGGAGGCGCTTGGTGCCGCCATCCTGGCGGGCGTTTCCCAGGCCCTGATGGATCTGGTGCTGGCACGGCGCGAGGAGGGCCGCCGGATCGCTGCGGTGCTGCTGCAGCGCCTTGAGGAAATCGCCAGCCAGATCGCCCGGGCCGAGGCCCATCCCGCGCGCAGCCGGGAGGCCATTCTGACTCGTCTGCACCAGCAGGTGGCCGAACTGGCCACGGATATCGCGCTGCCTCCCGAGCGCCTGGCGCAGGAAGCACTGCTGCTGGCCACCAAGGCAGATATTCGCGAGGAACTTGATCGCCTCCTCGCTCATCTCGACAGCGCGCGCCAACTGATTGCCACGGGTGGTGCCGTGGGGCGGCGCCTGGATTTCCTGGCCCAGGAATTCAACCGCGAAGCCAATACCCTGTGCAGCAAATCCAACGCAGTGGAACTGACCGCGATCGGCCTTGACCTGAAGGCATCGATCGATCAATTACGCGAGCAGGTACAGAATATCGAATAGGACGGGATCGATGGAATTCCAGCGCCGCGGCGTCATGCTGGTGATTGCTTCGCCTTCAGGGGCGGGCAAATCGTCTATTTCGCGCGCCCTGTTCGGTGCCGATCCCAATATCCGGCTCTCGGTGTCGGCCACCACGCGCGCCCGTCGCACCGACGAGGTCGATGGCAAGCACTATCACTTTGTCGATGTGGCCACCTTCAAGCGCATGCAGGCCGATGGCGAGATGCTGGAATCCGCCGAGGTGCACGGCAATTTCTACGGCACCCCGCGCGCCCATGTCGAAGAGCAGCTCGCCGCCGGCAATGATATACTCTTCGATGTCGACTATCAGGGCACGCTGCAGCTCTACCGCAATAGCCGCCAGGACATGGTGACCGTGTTCATTCTGCCGCCCTCCATCAAGGAATTGCGGGCCCGGCTGGAGCGCCGCGCACAGGACAGCGTGGGGACCATCGAGACCCGCCTGCGCAATGCCCGCATCGAGATGGATCACTTTTCCGAATACGACTACGTCATCGTCAATGAAGACCTGGAAGTCTCGACCCAGCGCGTCCGTACCATCCTGGCATCGGCCCGCCTGCAGCGCCAGCGTCAGCTGAATTTGTCCAGCTTCGTCAACGATTTGCAGAGCCAGATCGATTCAATCTGACAATCCGTTGAATCGGAAGTTGAGGTGACCGGACCGCGTCTCGGGCACACGCTGCACCGTGCCGGCCACGCCGGTCTTCTTTGGCCTGGCCACGCCGCGGTCTGGAGCGTTTCGCGCCTTAGCCGATGGCGCGCGTCGGGCGCCTCCCTCCAGCTTGGGAAGGGAACGCGGGACGGGTCGTTCGGATGAGCGCCGGGCCCCCGCTCGTCCTCCTCCTCAA
>CAXBKI010000525.1:0-2693 GCA_963975955.1 uncultured Devosia sp. | reverse complement strand
CGGTTATGCTGCTCTATCCGGGGCGGAATGCGGCCTTGCCCGCCCGATGACTACAATTCCTCACTGGCGCCGGGGACCGGGGCGCGGGCTTCGGTGGTGACATCGCCCTCACTCTGGCTGGCCTTGAACATATTGGCCAGTACCAGCAGCTTGCGCGCCGCTTCGGGCGTCAGGCTGGGCGGACGCTCCTCCACGACAGTGTCGGCGGCATTGGCGTCGGCATCGGCGACAATGGTCTGCTGCGGCACGAAGTCGATGCCGAATACCGGCTTGATGTCGATATTGGTGTGGGCATAGGCCATGAATTTCTGGAAGGCGATCGCGGGCAGGGTGCCCCCGGTCAGCGTCCTGGTGGGGTGGTAGTCGTCATTGCCGAACCAGACCGCCGCCACATAATTGCCGGTAAAGCCGCAGAACCAGGCGTCGCGATAGGACGAGGTGGTGCCCGACTTGCCCAGCACGGGCACGCCGGGGACATCGGCGCGGCGCCCGGTGCCGCCCGTCACCACGCCGCGCAGCAGCACATTCATATTGGCCACCGTTGTCTCGCTCAGCAGCCGTTCGCGCGGGGCATCGGGATCGAACTCAAACACCGGCTCGCCGGCCAGCGTGGACATCCGGGTAATCCCGAAGGCCGGGGTCTTGTAGCCATCATTGGCCATCACGGCATAGGATGACGCCATGTCCAGCACCGACACCGAGGCCACGCCGAGCGCCAGCGAACGGGTGATGGGGTAATCGGCCTGCAGGCCCATGCGGTGGCTGAGCGCGGCGACCGGTTCGCGACCGGTCTTGATCGAGAGCGTGACGGCCACAGTATTGAGCGACTGGGCAAAGGCGCTGGCCAGCGTGACGCTGCCCTTGTAGTTGCGGCCATAATTCTGCGGGCACCAGTCGCCAATGCACACCGGCCGGTCGGTGATGCGGTCATTGGCGGTCAGCCCCAATTGCTCGAACGCCTCGGCATAGACGAAGATCTTGTAGGATGAACCGGGCTGGCGCGTGGAGACGACGGCGCGATTGAACTGGCTCTTGCCGTAATCCATGCCGCCCACCATGGCGCGGATGGCGCCCTTGGTGTCGGTCACCACCATGGCGGCCTGCTCGACATCATAGCGGTCGGCGCCCTCGCGCACGGTCGAGCCCACGGCCTCTTCGGCATATTTCTGCAGCGTGGTGTCGATTGTGGTGCGGACCACGAAATTATTGGTGTTGTGCTGGTGGCTCTCGATCAGCTTCTTGGCCTCAGCAAAGGTCCAGTCCAGGAAGTAATTGGGAGAATTGGCGTCAGCCACGCGGTCGATCGCGGTCGCCGGGTGCCGGCGGGCAGCGGTGACCTGGCCCTCGGTCAGAAAGCCGGCGGCCACCATATTGCTCAGCACCAGATTGGCCCGGCCGCGCGCGGCGGCCAGATCGACATGGGGCGCATAGCGGGTGGGAGCCTTGAACAGGCCCGACAGCATGGCCGCTTCGGCCAGGTTGATATCCTGCACCTTCTTGCCGAAGTAATAGTCCGCCGCCGCCACCACGCCGAAATTGCCGCCGCCCATATAGGCATTGTCGAAATAGAGCTTGAGGATCTGGTCCTTGGAATAGTGCCACTCCAGCCAGACGGCCAGGAAGGCCTCGATGATCTTGCGCTCGATGGTGCGTTCCGAACTCAGGAACAGGTTCTTGGCCAATTGCTGGGTGATCGAGGAGCCGCCCTGGGTGGAAGCATCGCCACCCGCATTGTTCACGATCGCCCGCAGGGTGCCCACCACATCGATGCCGAAATGGTCGTAGAAGCGCCGGTCCTCGGTGGCCAGCGTCGCCTTGATCAGATAGTCGGGCATGTCCGCCAGGGCCACTGAATCGTCCGAGCGGATGCCGCGGCGGCCGATCTCGGTGCCGTAGCGATCCAGAAACACCACCGAATAGTCCTCGGCCTTGTTGAACTCGCCGGTGGCGGTAGCGTCGAATGCGGGCAGGGCCAGCGCCACCATCAGCACACAGCCGATGGCGAAGAAGGACAGGCCATCGGACAGGATTTCCACCACCAGCCGCCTGAAGCCGCTGACATGGAACACCGACATGATGTCCTGAAACCGCGTCCAGCCCCGGCCCATCGACTGGCCCGACTCATAGAGCGAGGAATCAAGCCAGGCGTCGGCCGCCAGCATGCCGGAGGTCTTCTTGCGCTTTTCCTTGGTATAGAACGGGTCCTGCACCAGATTTCCTCATATGGCGTCGCACGCACGGTTGTCCGCGCAGCCGTGACAATGCACTTTAGCGGCTCGAATATGATTGCGCATGATCGCAGACAAGCGCAAACCGAACACATCATTATCACGACCGGATTAAGATGGCCTTCTGGGACGAAAAAACCCTCGATCAAATGACCGAGACCGAGTGGGAAGCGCTGTGCGACGGCTGCGGCCGCTGCTGCCTGCTCAAGCTGGAGGACGAGGACAGCGGGCTGATCATCACCTCCGATGTGCGCTGCCAGCTGCTCGATGGCGACAGCTGCGCCTGCACCGACTATCCCGGCCGCCAGGCCAAGGTGCCCGACTGCATCAAGCTGACCCCGCGCAATGTCACCGAGATTGAATGGATCCCCAAGACCTGCGCCTATCGCCGGATCGCCGAAGGCAAGGGCCTGGCCTGGTGGCATCCGCTGGTCTCGGGCGATCCCCAGACGGTGATTGACGTGG
>CAXBKI010000524.1:0-2712 GCA_963975955.1 uncultured Devosia sp. | reverse complement strand
CATTGAGCACGACACGCCCGGCGCTTGGCGGGATCAGCCCGGCGATCACCCGCGCCAGGGTGGATTTGCCGCAGCCGCTTTCCCCAACCAGACCCAGCGTTTCCCCGCGTCGCAGCGCGAAGTCGATGCCCTGCAGTACCTTGAATTCGCCCCGCGAAGAAAACATGCCGCCCGTAGGGAAACTGAGCTCGATGCCCTCCACGACCATGATCTGGGGGGCATTTGCATCGGGTGGGATGCGCGCCGGTTCGTGTGTCTCGGGCAGCACGTCGATCGCCGGTTTGTCCAGCCAGCACAGCGCTTCCACGCCATCGCTATAGTGCCGCACCGGCGGTTTTTCAGTCGTGCATTGCGGCATGGCAGCGCTGCACCGTGGCGCGAATGGACAGCCTGGCATCAGGTTCAGCAGGAGCGCAGCAGGCCTGTGGTGTAGGGGTGGGATGGCGCACGAAATATCGACGCGCTGGCACCATATTCCATCCTGTGGCCGGCATACATGACCATGACATGATCGGCCACCGATGACAGCAGCCCTAGATCATGGGTGATCATGATGACGGTCGTGCCCAGCTCCTGGCGCATCTGGTCGAGCAGGGCAATGATCTGCGCCTGAACCGTGACATCCAGGGCGGTGGTCGGTTCGTCGGCAATGATGATCGAGGGGCGCAGGACCAGAGCCATGGCAATCATCACCCGCTGGCGCATGCCGCCGGAAAACTGGTGCGGATAGGCATCGAAACGCTCTTCCGGCCGGGTGATGCCGACCTTGCCGAGCATGTCGATGGACATCGTCCTGGCCTCGGCCCTGGAAACCTTGCGATGCACCATGATGGCTTCGGCGATCTGGTCGCCGATGGTGTAGAATGGATGCAGGCTCGACAGGGGATCCTGAAAGATCATGCCGATGCGCGCGCCGCGCAATTGCTGCAGCGCGCGGGGCGTTTCCTGCAGCAGGTCTCGCCCCTCGAAGATGACTTCACCGGTAATTTCGGCAAAGGGGAGCAGGCCCATAATGGCCTGCATCATCACGCTTTTGCCCGATCCAGATTCGCCCGCGATGCCGAACATCTCCCCGGCCTCCACGGAGAACGAAACGTTCCGCAGGGCGTAGACCATACCGTCTTCGGTCGGAATGGAAATGCTCAGCCGTCGTGCTTCAAGGATTGGCAAAAGCGCGCTCCAATTGTCGTTGATGGCCGGCCCGGCTGTCTGGCAGCCGGGCCGGCGTGGTCAGGTCGGATCAGCGCTGCAGCCAGACATTGGTCCAGTCGCCCTGCACGCCCAGAGCATAGGGTGCAAAGTTCTGCACGGCTTCGCCGTGATACAGCACCACCTTGTTGGCCAGGTAGGGGACAACCGGCGCGTCGGCCATCACCAGTTCGTCGACTTCACCCCAGATCCGGGCGACTTCTTCGGGCGTGGTGGCATTGATGGCCTCTTGCGCCAGGGCAGTCGCCTCGGGGTTGTTGTAGTCGGTGTAGTTATAGGTCTGGTGCGTGCCGTTATAGGTGAACTGGGGCTGGAACACCGAACGCGCCGAGCCGCCTGCCCAGTCGGGCGTCCAGCCGACCGGTGCAATATCCCAGGTACCTTCCTTGGTGTTGATCGGGTTGGTCATGAACTTGGAATAATAGTCGGCAGGCGCCACTGGCGTCAGCTCGAGCGTGATGCCGGCCGCGGCCATGCTGGCCTGGATGGTCTGGGCGATGGCTGGCTCGTTGTTCTGGTTGCGGAACGGCATTTTGAGCGTAATGCCATCGGGATAGCCGGCCTCGGCCAGCAATTCCCTGGCCTTTGCCGGATCGCCCTTGGCGTCCTCACTCGGATAGAGGTTGAACTCGTGGTAGCCCAGCACACCGGGGCCAAAGATGCCGTTGACCGGCTGGCCGACAGTGGGGCCACCCGACTGCTGCACAATGGCCGCCTTGTCGATGGCATAGTTCAGCGCCTGACGCACCAGCACATTCTGCAGCGCGCCGTCATTGTTGTCTGAAACGGTATTGATGAACAGGAACGCGGTATTGCCCGATGACACGGTCATCAGCTTCTCGTCGCCGGTGGCCGTCAGCAGTTGCAGAATGGCTGGCGGGATCGTGATGTCATAGGTCATGTCGCCATCACCCGATTGCAGCTGCTGCAGGGCGGCATCAGGCTGCACGCCGAAGGTCAGCTCGATCTCGTCGACATAGGCTTTGCGCAGCGGGTCGCTTTCGCTGGTCCAGGCGGGGTTGCGCACCAGTTTGAGGCTGGAGTCAGGCGTATAGGCGTCTGGGGTGTACGGGCCGCTGGCGATGAAGTTCGCGCGGTAATCTGGGCCGTCAGGCAGATAATCAAGCACCTCGACCGGGGCAGGGGCCGATGTCGGCAGGCTGAGCATGTAGATGAAGTCGCCGGCCTTCTGCGTGAGATTGATGACGATGGTCTGGTCATCCGGCGTCTCGATGCCCGTAATGTCGTTCGACTCGATATAGGCCTTCATCGCCTCCACCGTCGGTTCCACCTCGGAGAAGCCGGCGCAGAATTCGGCCATGCCCACGATCAGGTCCTGATAATAGGTCAGGGCAGCAGACCCGAGCAGCGGGTTGCACATGCGCATCATGCCGCGCTCGAAATCCGCCGAGGTAATCTGGCGCGGACCCGATGGAGCGTTCCACTGTGCGCCCTGGCGCAGGGTGAAGGTGTAGGTCAGGCCGTCATTGGTGGGCTGGGGCA
>CAXBKI010000523.1:0-2718 GCA_963975955.1 uncultured Devosia sp. | reverse complement strand
GGTCACAACCACTAATCGCGGGAGCACAGTATGCAAACTCTTATTCGTTTTGCGCTGGAGAACCGACTGTTAGTGGTCGTGATCTCTCTGGCGATGCTTATCGGCGGTTACTTCGCCTATCGAACCCTGCCGGTGGATGCCTACCCGGATATTTCACCAGCGTTGGTGCAGGTCTTTGTGGAAACCGAAGGTCTGGCGCCGGAGGAAGTGGAAAAATACGTTACCTACCCCATTGAAAGTGCCATGAACGGCCTGCCGCAACTGGATCATGTGCGGTCGATCTCCAACTTCGGCTTGTCGGTGGTCAATATCTACTTCGAGGACGGCACCGATATTTACTTCGCCCGCCAGCTGGTGGGGGAACGGTTGCAGGTGGCCCGGGAGGCTATTCCCGACGGCTTTGGCGAGCCGGTGATGGGCCCCATCACGACAGGACTCGGCCAGATTCTGTTCTACGTGCTGGAGGACACCAGCGGACAATACAGCAATACCGAGCTGCGGGAGATCCAGGACTGGATCGTCAAGTTCAACCTGCAGACGGTAAAGGGCGTTACCGAAGTTCTTTCCATCGGCGGTGAGGTCAAGCAGTTCCAGGTGCGTATCGACCCCGACGCGCTGATCCGCTACGACGTGTCGCTGCCCGACATCAAGGAGCGCATCGAGGCCAACAATGCCAACGCCGGGGCCCAGTTCATCGTCAAAAACGATGAGGAGTACATCGTGCGATCGGTGGGTCTGGCCACGGATCTTGAAGCCCTGCGCAACATTGTGGTGAAAACCATCGACGGTACACCCGTCTACCTGCACCAGTTGGGCGAACTGGACATCGGCGGTGAAATCCGCCGCGGGCTCACCAGCAAGGACGGCGAAGGCGAAGTGGTCGTGGGCATGGTATTGAAGCTCATTGGCAGCAATACCTCCCAGGTGATCGGCGCCGTCAAGGAGGAGCTGGCCACCATCAATGCCAACCTGCCGGAAGGTATCGAGGTGCAGCCCTATTATGACCAGGCGACCCTGGTCAAGGCGGCTGTCAGTACCGTTATCAATGCACTACTGCAAGGCATTATTCTGGTGGCGCTGGTGCTGCTGGCGTTTATGGGCGGGTTCAGACCTAGCCTGATGGTGGCGCTGTCGATTCCGTTCTCCGTCGGCTTCACCTTTCTCGCCATGAAATTCTTCGACATCTCCGCCAACCTGATGTCGCTGGGCGGGATTGCCATCGCCATCGGCATGATGGTGGATGGTGCGGTGGTCGTGGTGGAGAATATCGACCGGATGTTGCGCGAATCCTCCCCGGACGAATCGCGCCTGCACCTGGTGGCGCGGGCCTGCCAGTCAGTGGCGCGCCCGATTCTGTTTGCCATCAGCATCATCATCATTGTGTTCCTGCCGCTGTTCACCTTGCAGGGGGTGGAAGGGGCGACCTTCCGGCCACTGGCCTATACCGTAGCGGTGGCCATGCTCGGATCCCTGTTCTTTGCCCTGATCGTGGCACCGGTGGCCTCCTCCCTGCTGATGAAGCGCCCCGAGACAGACCCCGACAAACCTCGCAAGGACATTGTCAGTTTGCTGCTAAAAGGCTACCAACCTCTGGTGGAGGCCATGGTGGCACGCCGCTGGATTGCCGTGACCCTAGCGGCAGTGGTCCTGCTCATCGGCGTTGCTGTCGCCCCGCGGCTGGGCTCGGAATTTGTGCCCCGCTTTAATGAAGGGGATTTGCTGATCCGCGCCACCATGGCGCCGTCCATTTCGCTGGAAAAAGCCGAGACGACGATTGGCGTATTCGAGCGGCAATTGATGGCAGCGTTTCCGGAGGTCACCCAGGTGGTGTCGCGCATTGGTCGGGGTGAAGTCGGCGCCCACGCCGATCCGGTGAACAACGCGGAGATTTTTGTCGCTCTCAAGCCCCAGGACCAATGGCAAAGCGCGGAGACGCTGGATGGCTTGTATGCGGCCATGAGCGAGAAATTCGCGGATTTCCCCGGCGCGCAATTCAACTTCACCCAGCCCATTGCTGCCGCTGTGGATGAACTGCTCACCGGCACCAAGGCCGAACTGGCCGCCAAGCTGTTTGGCGATGACCTGGATGTGCTGGTCGAGAAAGCACAGGCTATAGAAAAGGTGATGCGCACCGTGCAGGGCGCTCAGGATGTTCAACGCGACCAAATCGGCGGTACGCCGCAATTGCGCATTTCGTTGAACCGGGAGGCTATTGCCCGTTATGGCCTCAATGTCAGCGACGTGCAGCGCACCCTGAGCGTCGCCGTGGGCGGCAGCGAGGCCGGACAGGTGTTCGAGGGCATCCGCCGCTTTGATATCTATGTGCGCCTTGAAGAGCCCGCGCGCAACCGGGCCGATGTCATCGGGCAGCTCATTATCAAGAACGCCGCCGGGCAGCGCATTCCCCTGGAGGAACTGGCTGCCATCGAGGAGGTGGTGGGGCCGCGCCAGATCACCCGGGAAAACAATCAGCGCTTTATCACCATCCAGACCAACGTTCGCGACCGGGACATCGGTTCCTTCGTGGCCGAGGCCGATGCCGCCATTGCACAGCAAGTGGATTTGCCGCCGGGCTATTTTCTCAAATGGGGCGGGCAGTTCGAACTCCAGCAGCAGGCCAACAAACGTCTGATGATCGTTGTGCCCATTACCCTGGCGCTGGTGTTCCTGATGCTGTTTGTCAACTTCAGATCCCTGCGCAACGCCCTGCTGATCATG
>CAXBKI010000522.1:0-2719 GCA_963975955.1 uncultured Devosia sp. | reverse complement strand
TGTTCCAGCCGCTCACTGCGCCGGCCATCGCCCCGGTGGTCAGCTTCATGGTCGCCTACGGCCATCTGCTGATCGGCCTGTCGCTGATTTCCGGCCTGATGGTCCGCGTCAGCAGCGCCTTCGGCATCTTCATCATGCTCACCTACTGGCTGGCCCATATGGACTTTCCCTATATCAGCGACCACAACAGCTTCATCATCGACTTCCACATCGTCGATGCCCTGGTGCTCGGCCTGCTGATCGCCACCCGCGCCGGCCATGTCTGGGGGCTCGATGCCTGGGCCGCCCGGCAAAAGCTGGTCACCGACAACAAGCCCCTGGCCTGGGCCATCGCCTGAGCCCACCGCCCGGCCATACCGACACCACCAGGCCAGCGCTCCCTCGGGCGCTGGCTTTTGCCTGTGCAGCGGCCGCTCCTGACACGCCCTGTCAGCAGGCCTGTTCCCTCTGTGTTCGTTAGCGGTTAAGCTGGATGGAACATTGCATTCGCGCGCGCCGTTCCCATCTGAGTCCCCTCCCCGCGAGCGCGGCCCGGACCGGGACGCAGATATGTCTCGCGCGCTCCAAGCCAAAGCACGGTGTCTCTTCATGGCCGATAAAAAATCCGCCCGCCCGGGCAAAGCCGAATTCTCCATCGACGATTTCCTCGGCGAGATCGAGAAGGCCGAGGATATCGCTGCGTCCAAACCGCTCTATGCCGAGCGGATGAAGAACAAGCGCGCCCTCGACCGCGCCGACCAGAAGGCCGCCGCCGACGCCGAGCAGGTACTCGAAGACGCCCGCAAGGCGCTGGAGACCGCCGCCAGGAAGAAGACCGCGCTGGAAAAGCGCCGCACCACCAAATCTTCCAACGACACTGCCACCGGCATGTCGGCCAAGACCTCAAAGACCAAGATCAACTCGGTCGACCGCGTCGATTTCTCCGGCATGGGGGAAAGCCCGCAGGCCGGCTTCGGCCATGTGCCCTCCACCGGCGTCTCCACCAGCCGCGATCCGGCCACCGAGGCCAAGCTGCAAAGCGCCATGGCCAGCGCCAAATCCAAATCGGGCTCGTCCAAGACCGTGGAAGGCGCCGCCGTCGGCGTCACCGCCACCGTCAAGGCGCTCGAGCAGATCATCCTGCATGGCCGCAAGGAGGTGGAGGGCTCCTCCCCCTGGATGCCGCATCAGGGCAAGAGCAATATCCAGCGCAGTAACGGCAAGCCGTTCCGCATGGTGACGCCCTATACCCCCGCCGGCGACCAGCCCACCGCCATCGCCGAGCTCGTCGAAGGCGTCAACAATGGCGAAACCGACCAGGTGCTGCTGGGCGTCACCGGCTCGGGCAAGACCTACACCGCCGCGAAGGTGATCGAGGCGACCCAGCGCCCGGCCCTGGTGCTCGCCCCCAACAAGACCCTGGCCGCCCAGCTCTATGGCGAGTTCAAGAGCTTCTTCCCCGACAATGCGGTGGAGTATTTCGTCTCCTATTACGACTACTACCAGCCCGAGGCCTATGTGCCGCGGACGGACACCTATATCGAAAAGGAATCCACCATCAACGAGCAGATCGACCGCATGCGCCACTCGGCGACGCGGGCGATCCTCGAGCGCAACGACGTCATCATCGTCGCCTCGGTCTCCTGCATCTACGGCATCGGCTCGGTGGAAGACTACACCGCCATGACCATCGACGTGCAGAAGGGCCAGAAGATCGACCAGCGCGAGCTGCTCGCCAAGCTGGTGGCCCTGCAATACAAGCGCGGCGATACCGGCTTCGTGCGCGGCACCTTCCGGGTGCGCGGCGATACCGTCGAAATCTTCCCGGCCCACTATGAAGCCGCCGCCTGGCGCGTGACGCTGTTCGGCAACGAGATCGAATCCATCACCGAGTTCGATCCGCTGACCGGCAAGAAAAGCGCCGACCTCACCTTCATCCGCGTCTTCGCCAATTCCCACCACGTGACGCCGCGTACCACGATGAACCAGGCCATCAAGGCCATCCGCCAGGAGCTTGCCGCCCGCCTGCAGGAGCTCAACGGCGCCGGCCGTTTCCTCGAAGCCCAGCGCCTTGAGCAGCGCTCCCTGTTCGATCTCGAAATGATGGAAGCCACCGGCTCCTGCGCCGGCATCGAGAACTATTCGCGCTACTTCTCCGGCCGCAAGCCGGGCGAGCCGCCACCGACCCTGTTCGAATACCTCCCCGACAACGCCCTGGTCTTCGTCGACGAAAGCCATGTCACCATCGGCCAGCTCGGCGCCATGTACAGAGGCGACCTCCGCCGCAAGGCCACTCTGGCCGAGTATGGCTTCCGCCTGCCCTCCTGCATGGACAATCGCCCGCTGCGCTTTGAGGAATGGAACGCCATGCGGCCGCAATCGGTCTATGTCTCGGCCACCCCCGGCAAGTGGGAAATGGAGCAGACCGGCGGCGTCTTTGCCGAACAGGTCATCCGCCCCACCGGGCTGATCGATCCCCCGGTCGAGATCCGCCCGGCCAAGAACCAGGTCGATGACGTGGTCGACGAGATCCGCCAGGTCAACAAGGCCGGCTACCGGACCCTGCTCACCGTCCTCACCAAGAAGATGGCCGAGGATCTGACCGAATATCTGCACGAGCAGGGCATCCGCGTCCGCTACATGCATAGTGACGTCGATACCATCGAGCGCATCGAGATCATCCGCGACCTGCGCCTGGGCGCCTTCGATGTGCTGGTCGGCATCAACCTCCTGCGGGAGG
>CAXBKI010000521.1:0-2720 GCA_963975955.1 uncultured Devosia sp. | reverse complement strand
CGCTGGTCGAGGAGATCAATGCGGCCATCGAGCAGACCGAAAGCCAGGCTTCCGAGCTCGACGAGATCGTGGCGGTGTTCGCCACCAATGGCTCGACTGCGGCGCCATCCATGGTCCGTCCCGCCGCCAGAGCGGCCGCACCACAGACCGCACCGGCCCGCAAGGCGGCAACCCAATATCTCAGCCAGGGCAATGCCGCCATCGCAACGGACTGGAACGAGTTCTAAAAAACGACGTCCAGTTGGGTACCCCCAAGACCATCTCGCGGCGGCGATAACCGCTCGAGATGGTCTTAGGGGCCCGTCCCCCCTTGAGGCGGAGGCCGGCTAAGGGGTAAATCGGTGCTCCCTGACCTCTGGTGAGTCTGCATGTCCCGCACCGATGCCATTCTCAAGCGCCTTGCGGCGCTACATCCCAAGCTGATCGATCTCAGCCTTGACCGTATGCTGCCGCTGCTGGAGACGCTAGGGCGGCCACAGGACAAATTGCCACCGGTGATCCACGTGGCGGGCACCAATGCCAAGGGCTCGACGATTGCCTATCTGCGCGCCTTTCTCGAAGCGGCCGGCAAAAGCGTGCATGTCTATAATTCCCCCCATCTGGTGCGCTTCAACGAACGCATCAGGCTGGCCGGCAAACTGGTCGATACGCGCCGGCTCAACGCCGTGCTGGAACACGTCGAGGCGGTCAATGCAGGCAATCCGATTACCTTTTTTGAGGTAACCACGGTAGCCGCCATGCTGCTCTATGCCGAAACGGCGGCCGACTATCTGCTGCTCGAAACCGGTATGGGCGGCACCTATGACACCACCAATATCGTTGATCACCCGCTGGGCGTGATCATCACCCCGGTCGACCTCGACCACCAGAGCTATCTGGGCAATACCATTGCCGAGATAGCGGTCAACAAGGCCGGCATCCTCAAGCGCGGCAGCAAGGCGGTTATCGGGCTGCAGCAGGAAGAGGGTCGTGCGGTGATCGACCGGGCGGCACGTCGGCTGGGTGTGAGGCCGCTCTATCAGGGAGAGGACTTCCACGGATCGGCGCAGGATGGAAGGC
The DNA here is from genome assembly GCA_963975955.1 of uncultured Devosia sp. Classification (GTDB taxonomy): domain Bacteria; phylum Pseudomonadota; class Alphaproteobacteria; order Rhizobiales; family Devosiaceae; genus Devosia. Next base: position 1,661 of record CAXBKI010000521.1, on the reverse strand, counting down.
TGGTATATTCGGACGAGGATGGCTTGCTCGACCTGCCGCCGCCGGCACTGATCGGCGCACACCAGTTCGACAATGCTGCACTGGCAATTGCGGCCAGCCGGCATTTCGGCCTACCGGTCGATGCGGCGGCAATTGCCAAGGGCCTGCGCGCCGTTGTGTGGCCGGCCCGAATGATGCCGCTGCATGGGCGGCTGCGCGATCTTCTGGGCAGCGGTGGCGAACTGTGGCTGGACGGCGGGCATAATGTGCACGGCGCAACGGCCCTGGCGGCGGCGATTGCGGAGATGAACCGCGCGCGGCCGGCACCGCTCGTACTGATCATGGGCATGATGAATACCCGCGATCCTGCAAGCTTTCTGGCACCATTTGCCGGGCAGGTGCAGCAGATCTATACGCTCACCGTGCCGGGCGAACCCAATGCCCACAAAGCCGACACCATAGCCCAGGGGGCACGCGCAGCCGGCTTTGCGGCGCAGCCAAAACGCTCCATCCTGTCGGCGCTTGCGGCGGCCGCCGAAATTCGCGGCGCCCGGGTGCTGATCTGCGGCTCGCTTTACCTGGCCGGCGACGTGCTGGCCAAGAACGGCACGCCACCCGATTAGCCGCCGGGGCGGCGGCGGGCTAGTACTTGCCCTGATCGCTGCCGCAGAAGGGATCTACGGGGCTGGTGCCGGTGAATGCGGCACGCCCCATGAGCGCTTCGACCACAGCGGCCTGCAGCGTCTCACTCGAGCCATAGGCGTTGATATAGGCGGGCACGCGGGGCGCGTCGTAGAGATAATAGGGATAGCCGAACGAGATCATCAGGGTTGGCACGTCGTGCCAGTAGCGGGCCATCGCGCCAAACACCGAACCGGCGAGCTTGACCCAATCGAGGAAAATTCGGCTGCGGCCGAGGGTGGTTTCCTCAGCGAAGAGGTAGAGCACCAGGTCAAAGTCCCGGGGGCTGACATCCATGCCCGGCTCAAACACTGTTACCTCAAAACCCTCCTCCTCAAGCCGCATCGGCACGCTGAGCGGCAGCGGCTCGGGCACGAAGGGCAGGATGACGCCACCAGAGTAGACCAGTACGCGGTGGTGCCGGGCCGGCGAAAGCGGCAACAGCTTGTTGATGTCCTTGACCAGGGTGGGCACGCGGCTGGCAACCTCGTCCGCAACGGCCCGGTTGGCATCGGTGCCCACCGTCAGGCGGGCATGATCGAGATCGACATCGGAACGCGGCTTGTGCAGGCCCTGGACGGCCTTGAGGGCCAGCACGCGGGTAACAGCCTCATCTACCCGTTCCTGGCTGAGCCGCCCATCGGCGACAGCTTTGACCAGACGCATCAGATCGGCATTGGGATCGTCGGAAAACAGGATCACGTCGCAGCCGGCGATGATGACTTCCGGCAAAGTCTGATCGCGCGGCCCCCAATCGCCCAGCCCGGCCATCGGGGTGGCATCGGAGACGATCAGGCCGTTGAATCCCAGTTCGCGGCGCAGCAGGTCTTCGTTGAGAATACGGCTGAGCGAGGCCGGTCGATAGGCCTCGGCGCCGGCGTCGGGATCGAGCGCCAGGGCGTAGGCCGGCAGCGCGATATGCGCCGACATGATGCTCATGACCCCCGCCTCGATGGCCTAGATCGGAAGAGCGTCGTGTAGGGAAAGAGTGTAGATCTCGG
>CAXBKI010000520.1:0-2728 GCA_963975955.1 uncultured Devosia sp. | reverse complement strand
GCTTGCAGGGCGGCGGCGGCATGCGCCATGCTCGGCGCATGCCGGCTTTGGGAAGGCCCGCACCATCTGGCCAACCGTCCGCCCCCCGCACATGCTGTGCGCCATGCGAACAAAGTGCGCCTACCGCCAAAAGTTGCCGTCCTTTTGCGGTTAACCGCTTTGATTTTGTAACCTTTGAGCGCTAGAAGTCTCGAACCATTCCAAACTGCAGCGGTTCTCCTGACCGCCAGCGAGGCCCCATGACGGTTCGATCCCGCCCTCTTTCTCCCCATCTCCAGATCTACCGCTGGACCATCACCATGGCGATGTCGATCGCCCACCGCGCCACCGGCATAGCGCTCTATGCCGGCACCGTGCTGCTGGTGATCTGGCTCGGCGCTGCCGCCATCAGCCAGCAGGCGCTTAACCCGGTCAATGATCTTTATGGCAGCTGGTTCGGCCAGCTCGTGCTGTTTGGCTACACCTGGGCGATCCTGCACCACATGCTGGGCGGCATCCGCCACTTCATCTGGGATTTCATCATCGGCATGGAGCCTGGCCGGCGCGAAGCCCTGGCCTGGGCCAATCTGGCCGGCTCGATCGTCCTGACCCTCCTGGTCTGGACCGTTTTTGTGTGGGTGGGCTGACAATGACCGATCGCATCCCTGACCTGGTGGTCGCCAATCCCAAGACCAAATACGGCAATGCCAAGGCCTCGACCCGCCACTTCATCACCCAGCGGGTGACCGGCGCCATCAATATCGTGTTCATCGGCTTTCTGGCCTTCATCGTGCTGCGCCTGGCCGGCCAGGATCGCACCGACATGGTGGCCACCATCGGCAATGCCTTTGTCGGCCTGCCGCTGGCCCTGCTGCTGGTGATCGTGGCCATCCACATGCGCAACGGCATGCGGGACACGCTGGAAGACTATTTCCACGGCGCGACCTACCGTCTCTACATGCTGCTCAACACGGCATTCTGCATCCTGATCGCGGTGGCCGGCGTGGCCGCCATTCTCAAGCTCGTCTTCTGGGGTTAACCGCCATGGCGCAATACGAACTCATCGACCACGAATTCGACGTGGTGGTGGTGGGCGCCGGCGGCGCCGGCCTCCGCGCAACCCTGGGCATGGCCGAACAGGGCCTGCGCACCGCCTGCATCACCAAGGTGTTCCCCACCCGCAGCCATACCGTGGCCGCGCAGGGCGGCATTGCCGCCTCGCTGCAGAACATGGGCCCCGACAGCTGGAAATGGCACATGTACGACACCGTCAAGGGGTCGGACTGGCTGGGCGACAACGACGCCATGGAATATCTGGCGCGCGAAGCCCCGGCCGCCATCTATGAGCTCGAGCATTACGGCGTGCCGTTTTCGCGCACGCCCGAGGGCAAGATCTATCAGCGCCCCTTTGGCGGCCACATGACCGAATTCGGCGATGGCCCGCCGGTGCAGCGCACCTGTGCCGCCGCCGACCGCACCGGCCACGCCATTCTCCATACGCTCTATGGCCAGAGCCTGCGCCACAATGCCGAATTCTATATCGAATATTTCGCGCTCGACCTGATCATGGGCGAGAACGGCGCCTGCGAGGGCGTGATCGCCTGGAAGCTCGATGACGGCACGCTGCATCGCTTCCGCGCCAAGACCACGGTGCTGGCCACCGGCGACGGCAATGGCATGGTGGCCCGCGCCGGCCTGCCGCTGCAGGACATGGAATTTGTCCAGTTCCATCCGACGGGTATCTATGGCGCCGGCGTCCTGATCACCGAAGGCGCCCGCGGCGAAGGCGGCTATCTCACCAATTCGGAAGGCGAGCGCTTCATGGAGCGCTATGCCCCCAATGCCAAGGATCTGGCAAGCCGCGACGTGGTATCGCGCTGCATGACGCTCGAAATCCGCGAGGGCCGTGGCGTCGGTCCCAAGAAGGACCACATCTACCTGCACCTCGACCATCTCGACCCGGCCGTGCTGGCGGTGCGCCTGCCCGGCATCACCGAATCGGCAAAGATCTTTGCCGGCGTCGACCTGACGCGCGAGCCGATCCCGGTGATTCCGACCGTGCACTACAATATGGGCGGCATTCCCGCCAATTATCATGGCGAAGTGCTCAACCCGACGCCGGAAAACCCCGACGCCATCGTGCCGGGCCTGATGGCCGTGGGCGAAGCCGCCTGCGCCTCGGTGCATGGTGCCAACCGCCTGGGTTCCAATTCGCTCACCGATCTGGTGGTCTTTGGCCGCGCCGCCGCCATCCAGGCCGGCAAGGTCATCGACCGCGCCGCACCGGTGCCGGCGATCAACAGGGCGCAGGACGAAAAGATCCTCGCCCGCTTTGACCGCCTGCGCAACGCCGCGGGCAGCAAGCCGACCGCTGCCATCCGCGACGCCATGCAGCACACCATGCAGGAAGATGCGGCCGTGTTCCGCACCTCTGAATCGCTGGCCTCGGGCGTCGAGCGCATGAGCGCCATCTATGGCGAGCTCAAGGATGTGCGGGTCAGCGACCGTTCGCTGGTGTGGAATTCGGATCTGGTGGAGACTCTCGAACTCGAGAACCTGATGGCCAATGCCATGGTCACCGTGGTTTCTGCCGAAGCCCGCCACGAAAGCCGCGGCGCCCATGCGCATGAGGATTTCCCCTCCCGCGACGACGTCAACTGGCGCAAGCACACCCTGGGCTGGATCGATATCGACTCTGGCGCGGTCAGGCTCGGCTATCGCCCGGTCCATCTCGACCCGCTGACGCCCG
>CAXBKI010000519.1:0-2730 GCA_963975955.1 uncultured Devosia sp. | reverse complement strand
CGGAACCGCTCAGGGGCCAGGCAATAGGCGCGATGGACCTCCCGCAGATCGGGGCAGGTCTCGAACGAGCAGACAATACCCTTGGAAATGCCGGCGGCGTCCATGGCCGCCAGCGCCATCTCTGCCGTCTGGAAGCGTGGCAGGCCGATATGGAAATATCCGTCAATGCGGGTCTCAACCATCTTCCGCCCCCTACTTCACGCCGCCGGCGGTCAGTCCACCGCCAACAAAGCGCTGGGCCGCAAAATAAAGAACGATCACCGGAATTCCGACCAGTACCGACGCGGCCATCAGCTGGTTCCAGGGCACGGTGTCGCCATTCATCAGATTGTACAGCGAGACCTGAGCGGTCTGCAGCTGCGGTTTCTGCAACAGGACCTGGGCAAACAGGAACTCGTTCCAGGAGGTGGTGAAGGTGAAGATGGTCGATGCGGCGATGCCGGGGATCACAATGTAAAAGATCGACTGCAGCCGGTTGCAGCCATCGATCCGGGCCGCTTCCTCCAGCGAGGACGGGATGGTGACGAAATAGGAGCGCAGCATCCAGGTCGCGAAGGGGACCCCGAAGATCTGGTAGGCGAGGATCAGCCCCCAGAAGGTATCGAGCAGTCCCAGCGTCTGAAATTGCAGGTAGATGGGGATGAACATCAATATGCCAGGGAATACGTAGCAGCCAAAGACCAGCCCGGAGAACGTGTCGCGACCGGCAAAGCGCAACCGCGTCAGCGCATAGGCGGCAAAAATGCCGATGACGACCGATAGGATGGTCGCGCCACAGGCCGCGATCATCGAGTTGCCCAGCGCCTGCAGGAACGGCACCCGCGTGCCGGTCGGCGTCATCAGGCTGGTATAGGCGTCCAGCGAGGGCTCGTGCGGATAGAACGTCGGGTTGCGCTGGAACACCTCCCGGTTGGTCTTGAAGGAGGTGTTGACCATCCAGTAGACCGGCAGAATGACCATGACCACGATCAATCCGAGGAAGCTGAAACGAGCCAGCTGTTCAAATCTCTTGCCGATCACGCCTCGATCTCCTCACGCTTGCGCATTATGCGCATCAACAAAACAATCATCACGATGATGAGCGGCAGGATGATAACCGCCACGGCGGCCGCACGCCCGAGATTGGCATAGCCTTGAAACGCCTCTTCATAGGTGTAGATGGGCAAGGTGGTGGTGGCGTCGCCGGGCCCACCGCCGGTCAGGATAAAGATGGTGGTGAAACTATTGGTGGTCCAGATGGTCGAGAGCAGGGTCGTGACCGTCAGCACCGGCAGGATCGAGGGCAAGGTGATGTGCCAGAACTTGTGCCACGTGCTGGCGCCATCGAGCTCGGCGGCTTCATAGAGATTGGCGTCGATAGTCTGCAGGGCGGCCAATAGCGTCAGCGTGAAAAAGGGAAAGCCGCGCCAGATATTGATGGCGATGACCGTGGGCATGGCCAACTGGGGATCGGACAGGAAATAGATATTGGCCTCGATCAGGCCGAACCCGCGCAGAATAGCGTTCATCGCGCCGATATTGCCGTCCAGCAGCCAGATGAAGGAAAGACAGGCGGTGATTTCCGGCAGCGCCCAGGGGATCAGCACGACGACCCGGGCAATGTTGCGGCCGACAAAGTCGCGATTGAGGGCCAGGGCCACGCCCAGACCAATGACGATTTTGACCGATATCGAGAAGAACACGAAAATGAACGTGTTCCACGCGGCTTTCCAGAAGTCGGGATCGCTCAGCGTGTCGGTGTAGTTGGCGATTCCGGTGAACGTCGCCGGCGCGCCGATGGGCTTGTCATAGAGGCTGAGGATCACCGCCTGGATGAAAGGGACCAGGAGAATGAAGCCAAGCACGAGGATGGCGGGGGCAAGGAAGCCATAGCCGGCAACCAGATCCTTGCGCGCAAGGGATTTGTAGACCCGCCGCCCGGGGCTGGCCGCGGACGCAGTGAAGGTATCGCTCATTGTGCTCCTCATGCCGACATGCCGGCGATCTCAATTTGGCTGCCGCCAGGCTTCTGCCCGGCGACAGCCCGGTTGGGAGATCGTTACGAGTACTTCTTGACCAGTTCCTGCCCATCGGTAGCGAAGCGGGCTAGGGAGTCCTCGGGGCTCATATTGTCGACAAGCACACGGTGAAGCATGTCCTTGAAGAAGGGCGAACTATTGGCTGTCAGGTCGCCATAGGGGGCGTTGTTCGGGCCCGGCCAGGTCAGTGGGCGCGAGGTCGGAACGATGGTCGACACGATCTGGCCCACGACCTGGTTGGTCTTGAAGTAGTCGATATCGGCCAGTGAGGGACGAACCGGCATGGCCTGGCCACTGCCCGCTTCGAGAAGCGGCGCCATGTTTTCCGGCTTGAGCACCTGCTCGATGAAATCGGCCGCCAGTTCGGCATTGGGCGAGTTGTGGGCGATCTCGAGACAGGAGCCGATCGTGGTCGTGGCCGCGGCGCCCTTGTCGGACCCCTTCGGCCATGGACCAAGCTGGGTGACTTCCGCCAGATCGGGCCGATCGCGCTGCAGCGCCGCAAAGAGCGAGCCGGTATTGCACACCATTGCGGACAGGCCGGTGAGATAGGCATTGTTGTTGCCCACGCCACCCCAGTTCAGCGAATCCTGCGGCGTCAGCCCTTCCTGGAAGAACTGCAGATAGGACTTGAAGGCCTCAAGGTTTTCCGCCGTCTCGATCGTCAGATTGCCGGCTTCGTCCTGCCAGGATCCGCCATAGAGCCAGGGGA
>CAXBKI010000518.1:0-2732 GCA_963975955.1 uncultured Devosia sp. | reverse complement strand
CTACCAGGCTGCGCTACGCCCCGACTGCGCGGAGACATAGAGAAGGCAGGGTTTTGAGGCAAGCCCGAATTTCCTACTTCACATGAACAAAGTGCGATTTTCGCAACCGCGAGGGACTTGGCAGGACCGCAGGGCGCATAGTTGTGCCGGTTTCTTTGCCAGACGCCGTCTCGATCATGAGTTGCCGCGCACCTTAAAATTCAGGTGGATGACCCACCTGGCTCCAGCCTTGGGGCAGCCGGACTCGGCACGCGTTGCCGGGCAATTCGGCAAAGCCAGCAAGCCGCTGCGCCCTGGACACAAGAATATAATATTCCGCATATAATTGACAGGTGGAATAATTGATCCTAGCATTTCGGGTGAAAAATGCATGAGGTTACCATGGCAAAAAGCATTCTGATGGCCGAGCTGGGGCAGCTCGTCTCGGAGGCCCGCAACCCCGCAACGCTGCATATCGACCTCATGTCGACGACAGAAATTCTGGCGGCGATGAATACCGAGGATGCCAAGGTTGCCGACGCCGTCAAGCAGCAGATACCCCAGATCGCAGCGGCAGTGGATAGTATCGTGGCGGCCTTCAAGGCTGGGGCGCGGCTGATCTATATGGGCGCCGGCACCAGCGGCCGGCTGGGCGTTCTTGATGCCTCGGAGTGCCCACCGACCTTCGGTGTGCCAGAAGGCATGGTCATCGGCCTGATCGCGGGTGGCGACCGCGCCTTGCGATATCCCATTGAAGGCGCCGAGGATGATCGTGACGAGGGCCGGCGCGATCTCGAAAAGATCGGTCTCACCGCCCTGGACGTCGTGGTTGGCATCGCCGTGAGCGGTCGCACCCCCTATGTCATCGGCGCGCTCGATCACGCCAAGGCAATCGGCGCGACGACCGTCGCACTGTCATGCAATCCGGATTCGGTGATCGCCGGCATGGCCGATATAGCCATATCGCCGGTTGTCGGGCCCGAGGCGCTCACCGGTTCGACCCGCCTCAAGTCAGGCACTGCCCAGAAGCTGGTGCTGAACATGCTGACCACCGCCAGCATGGTGCGTATCGGCAAATCTTATGAAAATCTCATGGTGGACCTGTCGGTCAGCAACGAAAAGCTTGCGGCCCGCGCCACCAATATTCTGGTTGAAGTTGCCGGCTGCAGCGTGGAGGACGCCGAACGCTATCTGGAGCAGGCCGGCAATAATGTGAAGCTGGCCATTCTGATGGCGCTGACGGGGCTGGATGCAAGCGGCGGCGAAGCCGCTCTGGCGCAGGCGGACGGCTTTTTGCGCCGCGCTGCCGCCGAACATGGCTCAGGGCGGGCGGCAGTGCGCTAAGCCATGGACCTGCTCGTCAATCTCTACAGCAAAAAACTCGATGCGCTGGCGTCGCGTGTTGCGAACCTGGAAGCGGGTATTCGTGTTGCCCTGCCGCCCGAGCAGCACATCATCACGCAATGGGTGCGCACCCATTTCAGCGAGTATTGGGTCAGCGAAGTCACCGCCGCCATGGCGCATCAGCCGCCTGGTTGCCTGATCGCGGTGGCGGACGGACAACTGGTCGGCTTTGCCTGTTACGATGCAACGGCGCGTGGCTTTTTTGGCCCCACCGGCGTCTCGCCTGACCAGCGTGGCAAGGGCATCGGGCTGGCCCTGTTCTATCACACGCTGGTGGCCATGAAGGCCCATGGCTACGCCTATGCCGTGGTCGGTTCGGCCGGCCCCATTGATTTTTATGTCAATGCCGCAGGCGCCATGCCCATCCCGTCGGAGCAGGAAGACATTTACCAGGGCCTGCTGCGCCTGACGCCCAAGACGAAAGAGAACAATTGATGGCTGCCACTTCCCCGCTGGCCCTGTTTGTCGGCATGCCGGGACTGACCCTGTCGGCTGACGAGATCGCGTTCTTCCGCGAGACCAATCCGCTGGGGCTGTTTCTGTTCAAGCGGAACCTCGATACGCCCGACCAGATCAAGAAAATGGTCGAGCAGTTCCGGGAGGCCGTGGGCCGGGCAGACGCGCCGGTCTATATCGACCAGGAGGGCGGTCGGGTCCAGCGGCTCGACAATGGCAACTGGCCGCTCTTTCGCAGCCTTGGCAGCTTTGGCGCACTGGCCAGGAAGGATTTCGAACTCGGCAAGCACGCCCTTCGGCTGTCGAGCCTGGCCATGGGCAGCATGATGAGCGAAATGGGGCTGGGCAGTGGGACGACGCCAGTAGTCGACCTGGTGCGCAAAGGCACCCATGACGTGATCGGGCAGCGCGCCTTTGGCGATGATCCCGATTTCGTGGCCGCGCTCGGCCGGGTGGTGATCGACGCCATGCTCGAGGTCGGGTCGATGCCGATCATGAAACACATCCCGGGCTATGGCCGGGTAACTGTCGACCCCCATTTCGACTGCCCGGTTGTCGATGCCAGCGTCGATGATTTGATGAGCACCGACTTTCGACCATTCATGGCGCTCAAGGACAGCCCCTGGGCCATGGTTGCGCATCTGGTGTTCACCCAGATCGACGCAGCCCTTCCCGCCTCGGTGTCCCCGGTGGTGCACGACCTCATCCGCAACCGGCTGGGCTATGATGGCGTGCTGATCACGGACTGCCTGACCATGAATGCCCTCAAAGGGACCTGGCCGGAGCGGGTGACCGCCGCGCTCGAGGCTGGCTACGACATTGCGCTGCACAGCCAGGGAGACCTGGCGGCCAGCATGGCTGCTGCAAAGGCCGCTCGCCCGCTCAGCGTTCAG
>CAXBKI010000517.1:0-2741 GCA_963975955.1 uncultured Devosia sp. | reverse complement strand
CCGACTATCAGGCCGTTCGCGGCATCGACCTTGAGGTCGCCGAAAACGAGTTCGTCGTGCTCGTCGGTCCGTCCGGTTGCGGCAAATCCACCACTTTGCGGATGATTGCCGGCCTCGAGCACATCAGCGGCGGCGAAATCCTGATCGGCGATACCGTGGTCAACCGGCTAGGCCCCGGCCAGCGGGACATCGCCATGGTGTTTCAGAACTACGCGCTCTACCCGCACATGACCGTGCGCGACAATATCGGCTTCTGCCTTGAACAGAAGCGCATGAAGCGCGACGAAATCGATCAGCGCATTGCGATAGCCGCCAGCACGCTGCATATCGAAGACCTGCTGGATCGGCGTCCCGGCCAGCTCTCGGGTGGACAGCGCCAGCGCGTGGCCATGGGGCGCGCCATTGTCCGCAACCCCAAGGTCTTCCTGTTCGACGAGCCGCTGTCCAATCTGGATGCACAATTGCGCGTGCAGATGCGCACCGAAATCAAGCGTTTGCATCAGCGGATGCCGACGACGACTGTCTATGTGACCCATGACCAGACCGAGGCCATGACCATGGCTGACCGGGTGGTTGTGATGAACAAGGGCGTGATTGAGCAGGCCGGGCCACCCCAGGAGCTCTATCATGCGCCCGCCAGCGTTTTCGTGGCGACCTTTATTGGCTCGCCCGCAATGAATGTGCTGCCCGGCCGTGTCATCCAGTCTGGCCAGGAGTGCCGGATCGAGCTGGCCGACGGCGTCGCCTTGCCGGTGGCGCCGGTCATTGCCGAACGCTTCGCGTTGAGCAATGGTCAGTCCGTCACCGTTGGCCTGCGCCCCGAAGCCATCACCCAGCGCACGGCCAAGTCCACCAGCGTCGCTCTTGATGTTGCTGTTGAGCTCGTTGAGCCACTGGGGGCCGAGACGCTGATCTATTTCCCGATCGGTTCGGCGACGGTGTGCGGGCGACTGGACGACGATGTCAAACATGACCCGGCCAACAAACTGCCCGTCAGCGTGGATATGGAGCGCCTGCACCTGTTCGATGGCGATACGGGCCTATCGCTGAGGAAATAGGACAGGCTAGATACCGCGCTGGTGCTCTGGGTTGAACGAGGCTTGTGATGAACGGGAAAACGCGTGCCCCGCGACTGGCCGACATTGCCCGGCTGGCCGGCGTCTCTATCGCGACCGTCTCCAAGGCCATCAATGGCAAGGACAGGGTGAGCGATGCGACGAAGCGGCGCATCATCCTGGCGGCCGAGCAGCTGGCCTATCCGCTGGAACGCGAGGGCGCCGGCGCCGTCACCATCGGGGGTACGGTCGGTCTGTTGACATCGGACCTGGAGGGCCGCTTCAGCCTGCCCATTCTCAAGGCCGCCGAAGACAGTTTCGGCAGCGGATCGGTCTCGGTGTTTCTGTGCAACGCGCGTGGCGATGCCATCAGGGAGCGCCACTATGTCTCGGCGCTGCTCGGCCGCAAGGTCGACGCCATCATGGTGGTCGGCAGTCGAACCGATGCCAGACTGCCCATCGGGCAGAACCTGCCGGTGCCGGTCATTTACGTCTACACCCCTTCCGCCGATCCCACGGACTGTTCGCTGACTCCCGACAATGTCGCCGCGGGCCGGCTGGCCGCTCAACACCTGCTCGATATTGGTCGCAGGAAGATCGCCCATATCACCGGTCCGCACGGCGAACAGGCGGCCCTGGACCGCGCTCGCGGGATTGCGGCCGTGATGGATCGCGCGGGTATCGCGCTCGAAATGGTCACCCCGCAGGGGGAATGGAGCGAACACTGGGGCAGGGTGGCCTGCGCCAATATGCTTGATCAGGGCCACGACGTTGATGCCCTGCTGTGCGATTCCGACCAGATCGCGCGCGGCGCGCTCGATACGTTTCGAGAGCGCGGCATTTCGGTTCCGCGCGACGTGGCCGTGATCGGCTTCGACAACTGGGAATCCATCGTGGATGGAACCCACCCCAAATTGACCAGCATCGACATGCAGCTCGACAATCTGGGCCGTCTGGCGGCACAAAAGCTGCATGAGGCAATGAAGGGCTTTCCCCTGTCATCCGGAGTGGCGTTGCAGCCATGCAGCGTCGCCATTCGCGGCTCGACGCTGAGCTCGATCTAGCGTCTTGCCGCACTGGCCTGCCGCTCAGCCCTGCTTTATCGGGTTGGACTTGCGCCAGGTCTCATATTCGCTCCGCGCATCATCATGCAGCGGATAATAGCGTTGCAGCGGTGCGCCTTCCATCAGCTTCATGCGGGAGAAATCCTCCCAGTCATGATGCTGGTTGGCGTTCTCGATCATCTGCTCGGCAAGCGCGACCGGCACGCAGACAGCCCCATCGTCATCGGCAACGATGATGTCGCCGGGGATCACCGTGACGCCGCCGCAGGCGATCGGCACATTGACCGCAAAGGGCATCAGCCCGGTCTGGGTGTGGAAATTGGGCGTCACCCCGCGTAGCCACAATGGCACGTCGAGCTTTTGCACATTGACGAAGTCACGAATGGCGCCGTCGATCACCATGCCGGCACCGCCGCGACCGCGGAAATAGGTCATCATCATGTCGCCAAACACGCCCGCCGTGATGTCGCCGCGCGCGTCGACCACCACCACATCGCCCTTTTCCACCTGGTAGAGCACGTGCCGGTGCAACTGCTTCTCCACGCTGGCATATTCCCCCTCGCTATAGAGATCCTCCCGCTTGGGCATGAACTGCAGCGTCAGGGCAGGGCCGGCGATGGAC
>CAXBKI010000516.1:0-2753 GCA_963975955.1 uncultured Devosia sp. | reverse complement strand
ATAGAGGTGGCCATCATCGGCGCTGACATAGACCGTGGCGCCATCGGGCGAGAGCACGTGGTCATTGTTCAGGTCGCGCAGGGTGCTGGTGTCGATCCTGACCGGCGTGCCGCCGTCGGCGCCGATGCGCCAGAGTTCACCACCGGCATTGAAGACCAGGGTCTGACCATCGGGCGTCCAGTTGGGCGCCTCGATCACCTCGTCGGCCGTGAACACCACGGTGCGACCGGTGCCATCGGCATTGATAATGGTCAGCTCGGCGGTCTGGCCAGGCTGCAGGGCGCGGCCGCGGCGGGCAAATTCTGGCTTGGTCAATGTGGTCTCCCCGGCAGCCTGGCTTGCTGCTGTCTGCGCCCAGTATCGGGGCAGGCTGCCGGTTTGACCAGTGCCGGCGCCTAGGAGGCCGGCGCCGGCCCCATCTGCAGGATGGCGGGCTGCACGGTCAGCAGCTTTTTGGCCATGGCCTTGACGTCATCGATGGTCACCGCGTCGATCAGGTCGCCGCGACGGGTGACATAGTCGATGCCCAAATCCCAGCGCTGCAGGCCGACCAGCGTATTGGCGATGGAGGTCGAGGAACCCAGCTGGTCGATCGGATAGGAGCCGATGAGATATTTCTTGGCCGCCGCCAGTTCCTCTGCGGTGGGGCCGTTCTCGGCCATGTCGGCGACCACCTGCTGGATCACCTCGAGGGTCTGGGCGGCGCGGTCGGCGCGGGTCGAGGTGGCGATGACCAGGGCCTGGCTGTGGATCTGGTTGCCCAGATTGGCGGAAATGCCATAGGTCAGGCCGCGCTTGACGCGCACTTCGGTCGTGAGGCGGGAGCCAAAGGTGTCGCCGCCCAGGATGTGGGTCATCAGCGAGGCGGCAAAATAGGCCGGATCGTTCCGCTCGACGCCGGGATAGGCCATGTAGATGGCGGTCTGGGGCAGGTCGTAGTCGACCCGCAGATCCTGGCCGAGCCTAGGCGCGACATCGGCGACCGGGACCAGGTCAGGGGTCTCCGGCAGTTCGCCGAACAGGGTATCGAGCATGGCTGCGGCGGCTTCGGCATCGATGGCGCCGACAATGCCGACATGCAGCTTTTCGCGAGCGAACATGGCCTTGTACATCTGGCGGAGGTCGTCAGCGGTGATGCCGGCCAGGGTTTCCGGCGTGCCTTCGCTGCGGCGGGCATAGGGATGATCGCCATAGAGCGCGTTGGCCCATTGCCGCTTGGCCTCGGTGCTGGGGTCCTGGGCTGCGGCGATGATGCCGGTGACCAGCTGGGCGCGCATGCGGTCGATCGGGTTCTGGTCGAAACGCGGCGCTTCGAGGGCCAGCTTGAGCAGGCCGACGGCCTCGTCGCGATGATCGGCCAGCATGCGCATCGAGCCGTACACGGCGTCGGTATCGGCGGCAAAGCTCATCTCCGCGCCGGCGTCATCGAGCGCGATCTGGAAGCTGTCGCTGTCCAGGTCGCCGGCGCCTTCGTCAAACAGGGTGGTCAGCAGATTGGCCATGCCCTCCTTGCCGGCAGGGTCCTGGGTGGTGCCGCCTTCAAAGGCGAAGCGGATCGAGATGATGGGAACCGCATAGTCCTCCACCAGCCAGGCGTGGATGCCCTTGGGCGAGGTGACATCCTGGAACACGACCTCGGCCTGGGCGGGCAGGGCCAGCAGCAGGGTGGAGGATGCCAGGGCGATAAGGGCCAGCGGGCGGCGGAACAGGGAAAGGATGGTCATGGACTTATTGCGCTCCGGTGGCGGGCGGCAGCAGATAGCTGGTCACGGCAATGGCTGGGTTGAGGTATCTCCTGGCGACGGCCTGGAGCTGTTCGGGCGTCACGGCCCGAATGCGGTCGGGCCACTCGGCGATATCCTCGACGGTGCCGCCGGTGGCCAGTTCACTGCCATACATGCGGGCCATGTTCTGCTGGACGTCGCTGGCAAAGATCAGGCCGCGCAGATAGCGCGCCTTGGCGCTTTCGAGCTCGTCGGGCGTGACGCCGTCGGCAATCAGCCTGGCGAGCTGGACATCGACCGCCGCTTCGACTTCGGCCAGGGTGTGCTCGCCCTGGGGTGCGCCATAGATGGTAAAGCCGCTCGGATCATAGGCGCCCCCGTCATAGACGGCGCCGGCCTGGGCCGCGACGCCGGTCTTGACCACCAGTTCCTGATAGAAGCGGCTGCGGCTGCTGCCGCCCAGGATTTCCGAGAGCAGGTCGAGCGCTTCGGCCTCGCCGGGTTCGGCCGTGCGGTAGGTTGGCACGACCCAGGCGCGCTGGAAGCTGGGAATGCCGACGCGCGGATCGTGCAGGGTGACGGTGGCGCCGGTGTTGCGCTCAGGTTCGGCGGGGCGAACGCGCGGCGGCAGGTCGGGGCCGCGCTCCACCTGGCCATAGCTGGCCTCGGCCAGGGTCCGCACCGTCTCGGCGTCGACATCGCCGGCGACAACCAGCACCGCATTATTGGGCGCGTAATACTGGTCATAGAAGCTGACCGCGTCGACGCGATTGAGCTGCTCCATCTCGTGCATCCAGCCGATCACCGGGATGCCATAGGGGTGGTTCTGATACAGCGTGGCGGCAAATTCCTCGCCCAGCAGCGCCTGGGGACTGCCCTCGATGCGCTGGCGGCGCTCTTCGAGCACGACATCGCGCTCGGCACCGATCACGTCATCGGTCAGGGTCAGGCCGCGCATGCGGTCGGCCTCGAAATCCATCATGCTGGCCAGGGCATCGGCCGGCACGGTTTCAAAATAGGCGGTGACGT
>CAXBKI010000515.1:0-2757 GCA_963975955.1 uncultured Devosia sp. | reverse complement strand
CGAAATCGGCGATCCGGTGCGGGCCAATATCACCCCGTCCGTTTGCCACCTGTTTGACCGCAAGAGCGGCCAGCGTATCATCGCTGGCAGTTGAGATGAGCAGGCAAGAGGCCATGGTGCCGAGCGATCCATCCGATCTGGCAGACCGCGCGGCCTTTGACGACAGTCTGGCCCGCCATGGGTTGGTGTTGAGCGGCAGCGAGGCCGACAGCGTCTACCAGCTCGCGCTGTGGATGAGCCGGGGCATAGCCGGACTCGAGACCACTCCTGTCGTGACACCGATCCCGACGGATGTGCTGGCGCTCAGCCTGATTGAACAGGGCCAGCGCCTGCGCGATGGCAGCCTGACTTCGGTGCGGCTCGTGCAAGCCCATCTGGACCGTATCGACGCACGTGACCCTGTCTATCGGGCATTCTATCATCTGAGCGCTGACCGTGCTTTGGCCGATGCGGCTCGAGCAGATGCCGAACTGGCAGAGGGGCGCGATCGCGGGCCGCTGCATGGCATTCCCGTGGGCATCAAGGATCTGATCGACGTGGCGGGCCTGCCCACCACGGCTGACGCGCCCGGTCGGGCCAATAGTATCGCCGGCGCGGATGCTGCAGTTGTCGACCGCTTGCGGGCAGGGGGCGCCGTGCTGATGGGCAAGCTGGCCACCTATGAGTGGGGTACGGTTGGTCCGGACAAGGGTGGACTTTTCCCGCCCGCCCGCAATCCCTGGAATCCGGACTATATCACAGGCGGCTCGTCCTCGGGCTGTGCCGTTGTCGTCGCCGGCGGCCTGCTGCGCACCACAATCGGCACCGATACGGGCGGCTCGCTGCGCGGACCGGCGTTTTACTGTGGCGTTGTGGGCCTCAAGCCAACATTTGGATCGGTAGCCAATGAGGGCGTGCTGCCCATGGCCGAAAGCATGGATCATGTCGGCCCGATAAGCGCCAGCGTCGTCGAGGCCGCCGTGACGCTCGATGTGATTGGCGGGCTTTCCGGCCAGCGCTCAGCCCTGCGCCTGCTGGGGCAGCCCATTGCCGGATTGCGCATCGGCTATGCCCGCAACTGGTTTGCTCGCGACCCACAGACCATGCCTGCCGTATTGCAGACGATGGATGCGGCGATGTCGACGCTGTCGGAGCTGGGCGCTGTCATCGCGGAGATTGAACTGCCCGATTATCCCGCCATTGAAGTGGCGGCAGCGGCGATCCTGCACCGGGAGAGTTTTGATTACCACGCGAACGATCTGCGCGACCGCCCGCAGGACTATGGTCGGCGCGCGTTCCTGAGCCTGGCGGCCGGGGTAGGGGTGAGCGATGCGCAACTGGCGACATCGCGCCAGGCGGGCGCCCGCTTTCGGGTCGAGGTTGATGGCCTGCTTGGTGATCAAGATGCAATCGTCACCGTCGGCGCCTTGACGACCGCGCTGCTGGCAGCGCCATTCGAGAAAGAGGCGGGGTGGACGCCGATGCGCACCATTGGCTTTAATGTGAGCGGCCATCCCGTGCTCGCCGTGCCGATTGGCTTTCATGATGGCCTGCCCATGGGCATGCAGATCATTGGGCGCCATCATGACGAGGCGCGGATCGTGCAGATTGGCGACGCCTTCGAGCGTGCCACCGACCACAGCCTGCAACACCCCGCACCTCCGGGATGATCCTGCCGGACGACGGTTATTCACCGCGATCAGCGCGGATTACATTTACAAATTTGCATACGTATGCAATACTAATTTCAACAAAGAACAAGACGGGAGCGGCTCATGCCAATCTGGCTGAAGCGGGGTAAGAATGTCGAGGAGCGCGCCGAGGCGGACCGGCAGGTGCGTGCCACGGTAGAAGCCATTCTCGGCGATATCGAAAAGCGCGGTGACACCGCCGTTCGCGAGCTGTCGCAGAAGTTCGACAAGTGGGAACGCCGTGATTTTCGCCTGAGCCAGGCCGAGATCGAAGAGTGCATGAACCAGCTCACCGACCAGGACCTGCATGACATAGAGTTCGCCCAGACCCAGGTGCGCAATTTCGCCCAGGCGCAGCGCGCGACCATGACCGATCTGACGGTTGAGACGCTGCCCGGGATTACCCTGGGCCATAAGCATGTGCCGATCAACGCTGTGGGTTGCTACGTGCCCGGCGGCAAATATCCGCTGCTGGCCTCGGCGCATATGTCGGTGATTACCGCCAAGGTGGCCGGCTGTCAGCGGGTCATCACCTGCGCTCCGCCTTTTGGAGCCAGGCCGGCACCAGCCGTCGTCGCCGCACAGGCGATGGCTGGTGCCGACGAAATCTACGTGCTCGGTGGCATCCAGGCGATTGGCGCCATGGCCATCGGCACCGAGAGCATCGATGCGGTCGACATGCTGGTCGGACCGGGCAATGCCTTTGTCGCCGAAGCCAAGCGCCAGCTTTTTGGCCGCGTCGGGATTGACCTGTTTGCCGGCCCGACCGAGACGCTGGTCATCGCCGACGAGACGGTGGATGGTGAAATCTGCGCCACCGACCTGCTCGGCCAGGCCGAGCATGGGCCCACAAGCCCGGCGATTCTGCTGACCACTTCGGAGAAGCTGGCGCGCGAGACCATGGCGGAGATCGAGCGTCTGCTCGAAATCCTCCCGACCGGCGAGATTGCCCGCAGGTCCTGGGCGGACTTCGGTGAAGTCATCGTCTGTGACAGTCATGACGAGATGCTGGCTGAAGCCGATCGCATCGCTTCCGAACATGTGCAGGTCATGACGGACCGCGACATGTGGTTCCGCGACAACCTCA
>CAXBKI010000514.1:0-2761 GCA_963975955.1 uncultured Devosia sp. | reverse complement strand
ATGGTGTCCGGGCCTTCGGCGAGAATCTTCTGCTCCAGTTCGGCGGCCAGGCGGGAGGCTTCCACCCGGCCATGCACGGCGCTGAGCAGGATGGAGCGGATGCTGGCGGCCAGCTGGCGAAAGCTCGACAGCATGACGAAAAGCAGGATGGCGAGCACGGGATGGTATATGTCGCCGCGCAGCAGCAGGCCCAGCGACAGCGGCAGAATGACCAGCAGCATCTGGATGGCGACCAGCCGGTCAAGGCCGAAATTGCGCGCCACTATCCCAACCATGACGGCGATGGACAGCGAGGCGCTGACCAGTTCGGCATAGGGATCGCGGACGATGAACATGGAGACCAGGCACCAGATGCCATAGAGCGCGGCCAGCATGCCGCCCAGGACGACGGCCCGGTTCTCCCAGTGCTCGGCGGCGGCGGCATCGTCGTTCTCGATGGCGGCGCGCGCAAAGGCGCTCATGTTGAGCTGGCGCAGCAGGCCAAAGGCGAGGAAGAAGACGGCCACGATGGCCAGGAGGATCGACTGGGCCTTGTAGGCGGTCAGCCCGGCAGCGAAGGAACTCGCCAGGGCGCCAGCAAGCATCGCCCGCCGGTCATCATAGACCGAGCGGATGATTGACACATAGTCGAGCGCCGGCATTGTGTTTCGGGCCGAGGTGAACAAGCACTATTCCCTTGATTACGCTGGGATCAGACGCGGAAGGCATTAATATCGTCTTGCCAAGCGCCTAGATGGCCGTGTTTGCAGCATAATTGTCGTGCTGTAGGTAAATGACAGGCTAATGGCGAACCGATTTGGCGTCCTTGCGGGCACGGCAAGGTCCGGGCCGGCCCGGTGGCGGGCAGGGCGGCGTGCTGCTGGACGGAACGATTGCGTGGCGCTGGCGGGCCCGCGGCGGCCGCGCGCTGCCTTGGAAGGGTCGTTTTGGCGGCTTAGCCTTGCGCTTTGAAACCGACACAATGGGTGCGATATGGCCGACAAACTGAGCGATGCCGAGCGCGAGAAGGGCCTGCGCGCGCTGAATGGCTGGGTCTATGATGCTGGCGCCGATGCGATCAGCCATGTCTTCAAGTTCAAGGATTTTTCCGAGGCGTTTGGCTTTATGGGCCGGGTGGCGCTGGCCGCGGAAAAGGCCGGGCATCATCCCGACTGGTCCAATAGCTACAATGTGGTGACGGTGCGCCTGTCGACCCATGATGCGGGCGGGCTGAGCGGCAAGGACATTGCCCTGGCCAAGGCCATCGACGCGATCGTCGCCTGACCAGGGTTCCGGCTCAGTGAAAATTGCGGCCCTCGGGCAGCGCGGCATAGGCGGCGCGGCGGGCCTTTTCGATTTCCAGCATGGCCTTGTGGTCGCGGCCGGGATGGGGGCCTGAACGTCCCTCGTCGCCGCGCGCCAGGATCTTGTCGCCAATGTCCTGGCCATGGGCCAGGTCGAGCAGGTGATGGGTCATGTCGGTCAATTGCTCGGCGATGATGTGGACCACCAGGCCCTCGCGCTGCAGCTGGCCACGCACGGCCAGCAGGCGCGCGCCCAGCACCGTCTTGCGGTTGGCCTCGAAGGTCTTGGGCCAGATCACGATATTGGCGATGCCGGTCTCGTCCTCGAGCGTGGCAAAGATCACGCCGC
This sequence comes from uncultured Devosia sp., assembly GCA_963975955.1. Classification (GTDB taxonomy): domain Bacteria; phylum Pseudomonadota; class Alphaproteobacteria; order Rhizobiales; family Devosiaceae; genus Devosia. Next base: position 1,129 of record CAXBKI010000514.1, on the reverse strand, counting down.
TGGCGGTGCCCGGGCGCTGGCGCACCAGCACGAGGCCCGCCACCTCGATGCGGCTGCCCGGCCTTGCGGCGAGCAATTGATCGCAGCACGTGATACGGCGGGCTTCCAGCACCGGCCGGATGAACTGCAGCGGATGGCCCTTGAGCGAGAAGGAAAGGGTGGAATAGTCGTGTATCACCTCCTCGCCGGGCAGCATTTTGGGCAGGCCGGTCTCGGTGTCCGCGTCGGTCTGGACACTGCCGGCGGCGACAAACAGCGGCAGCGTATCGGCGCCATGGGTGCCGATCAGGCCCTTGACGGCCCAGAGCGCCTCGCGCCGGGACAGGCCCAGCGAGGCAAAGGCATCGGCGCGGGCGAGTTTTTCGAGCGCGGCAATGGGCACCTGGGTGCGCAGCCAGAGATCGCGTACCGAGTCATAGCCGGCGCCGCGGCGCGCCACGATGATGTTGATGTCGGCCTCGGCCAGGCCCTGGGCATGGGTCAGGCCCAGCCGGATCGCCTTTTGCGCGTGCACATGGCCGGTCATGGATTGATGCTGGGGCCACAGATGATCGCGCGCCGGCCGGCTGTCGCCCTCCAGCACGCATTCGAAATCGGACAGGTTCACATCGACGGCGCGGACTTCCACGCCATGCTCGATGGCGTCGCGGATGATCTGGGAGGGCGCATAGAACCCCATTGGCTGGCTGTTGAGCAGGGCGGTGGCAAAGACGTCGGGGTAATGGCATTTGAGCCAGCACGAGGCATAGACCAGGAGCGCAAACGACGCCGCGTGGCTTTCGGGAAAGCCGTATTCGGCAAAGCCCTGGATCTGGGCAAAGCAGTTCTTGGCGAAGTCGAGCGGATAGTTATTGGCCAGCATGCCGGCGATGAATTCCTCGCCGAACTGGGCGATCTTGCCGGTGCGGCGCCAGGCGGCCATGGCGCGGCGCAGGCTATCGGCCTTGCCGGGCGAAAAGCCGGCGCCGACAATGGCGATCTGCATGGCCTGTTCCTGAAACAGCGGAATGCCCAGGGTGCGGCCGAGCACGTCCTTGAGCTTGTCGTCATAATAGACCGGCTGTTCCAGCCTCTGGCGGCGGCGCAGATAGGGATGCACCATATTGCCCTGGATCGGGCCGGGGCGGAC
>CAXBKI010000513.1:0-2763 GCA_963975955.1 uncultured Devosia sp. | reverse complement strand
CTCTCCGTGGCTGTCCACAATCACTACAAGCGGCTGCATCATGCGTCCAAGAACTAGGATGTTGAACTGTCCAAGTCCAATATCCTGCTGATCGGTCCCACCGGTTCGGGCAAGACCCTGCTGGCGCAGACCCTGGCGCGCATTCTCGATGTGCCCTTCACCATGGCCGATGCCACCACGCTGACCGAAGCCGGCTATGTCGGCGAGGACGTGGAAAACATCATCCTCAAGCTGCTGCAGGCCGCCGACTACAATGTCGACAAGGCCCAGCGCGGCATCGTCTATATCGACGAAATCGACAAGATCAGCCGCAAGTCGGACAATCCCTCCATCACCCGCGACGTATCGGGTGAAGGCGTGCAGCAGGCCCTGCTCAAGATCATGGAAGGTACCGTTGCCTCGGTGCCGCCCCAGGGTGGTCGCAAGCATCCGCAGCAGGAATTCCTGCAGGTGGATACGACCAATATCCTGTTCATCTGCGGCGGCGCCTTCTCGGGCCTGGAAAAGATCATCTCGGCGCGCGGCGAAGGTTCGGGCATCGGCTTCTCGGCCGTGGTCAAGGACCCCAATGATCGTCGCGTCGGCCAGATCCTTGCCGATGTTGCGCCCGAAGATCTGGTGCGTTTCGGGCTGATCCCGGAATTCATCGGTCGTCTGCCTGTGCTGGCGACGCTGGAAGATCTCGACATCGCAGCGCTGATCGAGATCCTGACCTCGCCCAAGAACGCTCTTGTGCGGCAGTACCAGCGCCTGTTCCAGATGGAAGACGTGGAACTGACCTTCAAGGACGAGGCTCTCAAGGCCATCGCCGAGAAGGCCATCGAACGCAAGACCGGCGCCCGCGGCCTGCGCTCGATCATGGAAGGCATCCTGCTCGACACCATGTACGACCTGCCTTCGCTCGAAGGCGTGGAAGAAGTGGTGATCAGCGCCGAAGTGGTGAACGGCAAGGACGTCCGTCCGCTCTACATCTATTCGGAACGCAAGAAGGAAGACCTGCCCGCCGGGGCATGAGGTTTTCGTGAGGTGAATTGAAAACGCCGGGCCCTTGGGTCCGGCGTTTTTGCTTTCTGGCTGTCGATCAGGCGGCAACCTGCGGTTGTGGGCCGACATAGACGCTCATCGGGCGGATCAGCCGGCCGGTTTCGGCCTGTTCGCGGGCATGGGCGATCCAGCCGCCGACCCGGCCCATGGCAAAGACTCCGGTAAAGGCCTCGCGCGGGAAGCCCAGGGCCTCGAGCAGCAGTGCCGTATAGAACTCCACATTGGTGTCGAGCGGCCGGTCGGGCTTTTTGGCCTTGAGCTGGGCCAGGGCGGTGCTCTCAAGGCTTTCAGCCAGCGCCAGCCGCGCCGGATCGATGGCGCCTGCGGCGGCAAGCATGCGGACGGCGGCCTTGAGGGCATCGGCGCGCGGGTCGCGCACGCGGTAGACGCGATGGCCGAAGCCCATCAGGCGCTCGCCGCGCGCCAGTTCGGCGGCGATCCAGGCGGGGGCCTGTTCAGGGCTGCCGGCAGCGTCGAGCATGTCGAGCACCGGGCCGGGTGCCCCGCCATGCAAGGGGCCCTTGAGGGCGCTGAGGGCTGCCAGTACCGAGGAGGTGAGCCCGGCCTTGGTGGACGCCACGACGCGCGCGGCAAAGGTCGAGGCATTCAGGCCATGATCGGCAACCGTCACCAGATAGCGATCGAGCGCCGCCGCCTGCTGCTGGCTGGGCATGTCGCCGGTCAGCATGCGCAGGGTATCGCTGGCATGCGACAGCGACGGATCGGGCGTCAGGGCCGGCTGGCCGGCCTTGAAGCGCAGCAGGGCGGGGATGAAGACGGCGGGGGCTGCGACCAGGCGCAGGGCGCTCTGCAGGTCGTCGCCGTCCTCCAGCCGCGCCAGCAGGGCGCGCATGCCATCCACCGGGGGCAGGGCGATCAGCGCCTGATCGGCGGTCGCGACATGGTCGAACACCGCCAGGCGGGCCGATCCCAGGGCGCCCGACAGGGCACCCGAGGGCGCAAAGAAGCCGTCAAACAGCAGGCCGAGCACATCTTCATAGGTGCTCTTGGCAACAAGATCATCCAGGGACACCCCGCGGACGATCAGGCGGCCATTCTTGCCATCGACATCAGACAATACCGTCTGGGCCGCCACGACATCTTCAAGGCCAGCGTTCATCTTGTTCTCCTATGGTTGTTGCCCGCCAAATTAGGAGTGTCTAGATTGACGTCAATCTTGACCGATTGGATCAATGTGAAGCTATGGACTGGCTCACCGCCAATGAAGCCCTGACGCTGCTGGGCACGCAGCCGCAGACCCTTTATGCCAATGTCAGCCGCGGCCGGATCAAGGCCATGCGCGACCCCAAGGACAGCCGCAAGAGCCTGTATCGGGGCGATGACGTGCGGCGGCTGGCCAAGCGCGCGGCTGGAAGGCGGCGGCAGGAGGCGGTCGCTGCCGATGCCATGCGCTGGGGCGAGCCGTGGAATTGTCCGAGACGGCGACGCTGGAGCGCATTGCGGCGCTGCTGTGGGACGCCGAGCCGTTCCAGTTGCCGGCGCGGTCGCGCGCCGTGGCGCCCTCGATGCACGCCGCCTTCCTGGCGATGGCGGAGCGGGCGGCCGGCGACGCGCCCAGCATTGGCCGGTCCGAGCTGATCCTGCGCGTCGAGGCGATCTCGGTGCTGGCCAGCCTGGCCGGCGCGCTGGCGGGCGGGCGATCGGCAACCGAACCGTTACACGTGGCGCTGGCCGTGGCCTGGGATCGGGCCGGGGCCG
>CAXBKI010000512.1:0-2765 GCA_963975955.1 uncultured Devosia sp. | reverse complement strand
GAGCTTGGCGATCTCGATCCGCGTGGCGACGCGCAGCGCTGCGTCCAGATTGCTCAGCGGTTCATCGAACAGGAACACCTTGGCCTCGCGCACGATGGCCCGCCCGATGGCAACGCGTTGCCGCTGACCGCCGGACAGTTCGCGCGGCCGGCGCTTGAGATAGGTGTCCAGTTGCAGCATGGCCGCTGCCTTGCGCACGCGCTGGTCGATCTCGGCCTTGTCGACATGGGCGATGCGCAGGCTGAAGGCCAGGTTTTCGTAGACGCTCATATGCGGATAAAGCGCATAGCTCTGGAACACCATGGCGATGCCGCGCCGGGCCGGCGCAATGTCATTGGCCACCGTGCCGTCGATGCTCAGCGTACCCGAATTGATGCCCTCCAGGCCCGCGATCATCCGCAGCAGCGTCGACTTTCCGCAGCCGGACGGGCCCACGAAGACGATGAATTCGCCCTTCTCGATATCGAGATCGATCGAGGCAATCACCTCGACCGAACCATAGGATTTATTGATATCCTTGAGACTGATCGCACTCATCTGGGGCACTCCTTCATCGGGTGGATGGCTGGCTGTACCAGCCATGTTCGGCGACCTTGGGCAGGTATTTCGCCTTTGGCAGGCTGTCTTCGGTGCGGATGCACCAGACGAGCAGCGTCTGCAGCATGTCCGTGCGCACCGCCGCATGGCCCGGATCGTTGTAGAGATTGTCGAGCTCGCCCGGATCGGCGTCGAGGTCATGGAGCGCCGCCGCCCCCGTCACATCGAACAACAGCTTCCATTGCCCCTTGCGGACCATTTTGAGATTGCCGCTCTGGGTCACCGAATTGAGCTCGTCGATGACCGGTCCCTCATAGGGAAAGTGTAGGGCCGGTCGCTCGTCGGCACCGTAGGGCAGGCTGCCAATGCCCAACTCGGCATAGATGCTGGCGAACTCGGCCTGCGGATAAGGCCCGCCCGTCAGCATGGGCCAGAGGCTGCGCCCCTGCACACCGAAGGGAATTTCCTGCCCGACCGCTTCGCACAGCGTCGGGAAGATATCGACCAGCGAAACGAAATCGGTTTGGTTGCTGCGCCTGATCACGCCGGGCCCGGTAATGATCAGCGGCACGCGCACCAGGCATTCCGGCAGTCCGGCGCCCTTGCGCTGCAAGCCGTGATCCCCCGCATAGTCGCCATGGTCGGAGAGAAAGATCAGGATGGTATTGTCGTACTGCCCAATGGCCTTGAGATGGTCGACGAAACGCGCCACCTGGTCGTCGATCATGCGCAGCATGCCCGCATAGACAGCGCGATACCGGCGCCAGTCGGCGTCATAGCCGGGCCGCTTGTCCTCGAACAGTCGCTGCAGCCATTGCCAATGCCCGCCCCGCGCCGCGCTCGATTGCGGCGAACCGACCCGCTCGGGCATCTGGTCGGGCGAGAACATCGAATAATACGGCTCGGGCGCCTGATAGGGATTGTGCGGTTCGGGCAGCGACAGCCAGAGAAAGAACGGCTTGTCGCCATTGCGGTCGACGCAGGCAATGGCATCGCTGACGATGCGGTGGCAGAGCTGGTTCTCCAGAGGAAACGGGGTAGCCGTCCCCGCGACAGTATGGTCGAGCTCGACCAGCCACTGATCGAACGCCTTCTCGCCCGCATTCGCGCGATCGACGGGGCCATTGGTGTGGCTATAGGGTCCGCCGTGGAAATCGAACTGATCGGCGCCGAGATAGCTGTGGTTCTTGCCGGCAATATTGAATGAATATCCCGCGTCGCGGAACATGCCCGGCATATCCTTGCTGAAGGTGATGCTTTCGGCCGGGCTCCAGTTCTGCTTGACGCGGCTGGCCTTGGGGAAGCGTCCGGTCAGCATGCTCGAGCGCGCCGGTGTGCAGGTCGGCATCGGCGTATAGGCTTTGCTGAAGCGCGTTCCGGTCCGGCCCAGCGCCTCGACGAACGGCATCGTATCCACCGGAAAGCCTTCAGATGCGAAGAAATCGGCGCGCTGCTGGTCGGTCATGATCAGCACGATATTGGGCTTGGCGGTGGTCACTGCATGTCTCCGGAAACAGGGTCGGACGGGGCCGGCGGCCCCGCCCGGTCATTGTCTGGCCTCAGCCCAGGACGAAGTCGGCTTCGTCGAAATAGGTGTCGGCTGCCGCTTCCGGCGTCGTCCGCTCGAAACCCACTTCGCCATTGAGGCGACCGAGCAGGGATTCCAGCTCGCCATGCCCCTTGATCCAGCGCGGGGTATCGGGCGATGCCACGGCGCGAAGGTTGTCGAGATATTTAAGGACCTTGGTGCTGGGCGCATCGGCCGTTTTGGCCAGGATTGCCGCCGCCTTGTCCGAGGCCGGCCCGCCCAGGGTCAGTCCCAGAATGGCGATGGCATCATCGTCGTTGAGCAGGAAGTTGATCAGCTTGGCCGACTGCTCGACATGGGCCGACTTTGCCGGACAGACCCAGAAGTCGAGCGCGCGGATCAGGTGCCCGTTATTGGCCCCGCCTTCCAGGCTCGGGCAGGCATGGATGCCAAGTTCCTCGGTCATCAGCGCCTGATAGAACACAAGCTGCTGGTTCCAGCCGATCTGCATCGCTGCCAGATCACGCACCATGGGAGCGTTCTGGAAACCGGCGCTCTCGGCAGTGACGGCCGGCGGGGGCGCCCCGCGTTCGGCCCGCAGCGATTGCCAGTAGGCCAGCCAATCGACAAGGTCGGCCTTCTCGAAGCCAAGCCCGCCTTCGGCGCCATAGAGCGACCGGCCCCGCTGCGTCAGGAACAC